>JAQGHP010000181.1 GCA_028288775.1 Phycisphaerales bacterium
CTGGATGGGTTGGACTTGGCGCTGGACGTGCCTTCGCGATTGCTCGGCGGGATGCAGGCGGGCCGCTTCGATGTCGCGCTGCTGCCGGTGATCGATTACCAGCGCATGGCGGGTCTGCGGGTGCTTACCGCGGGGGGGATCGGTTGCGACGGGCCGACGCTCACCGTTCGGATCTTCAGCCCAGTGCCCGTGGAACAGATCAGCATGCTTGCCTGCGACACCGACAGCCACACGTCCGTGGCGCTGGCCCGGGTGATTTTGGCCGAGCGATTTGGCGTGCGTCCGGAATTCACGCGGCTTCAAGCCGGCGATACGCCCGAGCCCGACGGCCATAAGCAAAATTTGGTGGCGCGACTCTTGATCGGTGACAAGGTGGTATGCGAGGAGCCCAAGGGCTTGCCGCATCAGGTGGACTTGGGGGAGGCGTGGAAGGAATTGACGGGCCTGCCGTTCGTGTTTGCCGCGTGGATGGCCCGTGGCGAAGTCGCACTCGGCTCTCTTCCGGACGATCTGGAACGCGCCAAGCGTGAGGGCCTGCGCCACGTGGACGAGATCATTACCCGCCACGCCGTCCCCCGCGGCTGGCCCGCCGGGATCGCCCGGCGGTATCTCACCGAGTACCTCCAATACGACATCAGCCCCCGGCACCTGGAGGCGATCCGCCTTTTTCATCAACTCGCACACCGGCACGGAATCCTGGAGCAAGCGCCGTGGGGTTTGGAAGTCGTTCAAGTTCGGCCAACCTAAAATGATCCGTTGGTTTTCAGAGCCGGGGCGTGTCGCCCCGGTGGGGCCGACACGGCCCGGCTCCGCAGCTGTCCGACGAATCAAGCCGCTCGGACCACCACAAAGCCTCATCGTGGCACGGGTTTTCAACCCGTGCTTGGTGCGCGGGACGACAGGGGTTTTAATTTCCACACACCATGCACGGGTTGAAAACCCGTGCCACGACGGCTCAATGCATCGACACGCGAATTGTTCACCGGTTCGACGCGACGGCTTGCACGTACCCGCGTACCCGGTCGGCCAGGGCGTGCTCCATCGCCTCGTCGCGGCGTTCGGCGTACCAGTAGGCGGGGCGGAGGGGGGCGCCTTCTTCGGTGCGGTCTTCGATCATCGGACGGGTGATGGAAAACGCGTCGCGGTATTGCACGACGCTGGTGATCCGGCGCTCGGCCAACGCGTAGCGCTCGATCACCACCTTGGGCTCGCAGACGTAGCTGCCTTCGTCGAGCTTGCGGATTTGGAAGTGGACGACTCGCCGCATGGTTGAAAGGTCGCTCTGCGTCTGCTCGTGCAGGCTCGCGACGTCGTGCAACCAGAACTCGAAGAACTGCCTCGAAAGCAGCGGCTGAGTCGTCAGCAGCCCCGTGCGGTAATCGGTGCGGTCGATGGCGAACGAGCAGTCGTGTGCCGCCCGCTCGCAGGCGTACCACAGGGTGTCGTAGCTGGGCGACTCCACCTTCGCCACCGCCGGCTGATTGAACCAGAATTCGGTGTACGCCTGGTTGGGATCGACCGCGGTGACGCGCTTCGCGTTCGGGTCCACCGTGCGGAAGACCATGCAGCCGCTGAGCGCAGAGGACGCGAGGCACAGGGGAATCAGGCGCATCGCGATAGTCTTCATTCGGATCCCTTCCGGGCATTCAACTTTCACGACAATTGCAACGCCCCGTCCACCGGCGGCAATCCCGCCTGCGTCGCATTTTTCCACGTCTCGCCCACGGTGTGGACGACCACGCCGTTCATCGTGCTGGGCGTGCCCAGCGACGAACCGGCGACGATCAGCACGCGGCTGCCGACGCTCGCGTACCCATTATCGCGCAGCACCTGATCGACGGCCTCCACCAGTTCGGCCATGCCGTCCGGCGGGGCCATTTCCAGCGGCAGCACGCCGTAGTGCAGCGCCATCCGCCGCAGGGCGCGGTGGTCGCTGGAGAGCGCCAGCAACGGCACCGGGAAGCGCATCTTCGAGAAAATGCGCGCCGTCGCGCCCGTCTGGCTCCAGATCACCACAAGCGTGACCTTCAGGTCCTGCACCATCTGCCACACGCCCCGGGCCAGCGCGGAAGACAGCGACATGGTCTTGAGCTTGAGCGTGGGCTCCTTGTGCGGCAGTGAGCCGAGGTATTCCTCGGTAACCTCCGCGACGTGCGCCATCGTGTGTACCACGCCCAGTGGGAATTTCCCGACCGAGGTTTCGCCGCTGAGCATGACGGCGTCCGCGCCGTCGAAGATGGCGTTGGCCACGTCGCTGACCTCCGCCCGCGTGGGAGAGGGCTGCTCGATCATGCTCTGGAGCATCTGCGTCGCGACGATCACCGGCTTGCCGGCGGTCTGGCAGCGGCGGACCAAATCCTTCTGGATGATCGGCACCTGCGCCACGTCCATCTCCACCCCCAGGTCCCCCCGGGCCACCATCAGGCCGTCGCAGGAGTCGATGATCGCGTCGATTTCCTTCAGCGCCTCGGGCTTCTCGATCTTGGCGATGAGGTGGATGTCGCTAGCCTTGTTCGTCAGGTGCTGGCGGAGCAGTTGCAGGTCCTCGGCCTTGCGCACGAACGAGAGGGCGAGGTAATCGAGATCATTTTCGATGGCCCACTGCACGCATTCCCAATCGCGGTCGGTGATGGAAGGGACGTTGACGATGCTGTTGGGGAGGTTGATGCCCTTGGCGCTTTTGAGGATTCCACCGACCGTGCAGGTGCAGCGGAGTTCGGCGAAGGTCTTTGCGGTGCAGACGAAGCGGAGCATGCCGTCTTCGATGAGCACGCGGTCGCCGACGTTCACATCGTCCACGAAATGCGAGAGCGTGGTGCTGACGCGTTTGTTGGCCCCGAGCATCTGCTCTCGCTGGATGAGCAGTTCGTCGCCGACGTGTATGGGCATCCCGCCGGTGCCCATTTCATCGGCGACCTTCCCCAGGCGGATCTTGGGCCCGCCCAGGTCGCCGAGGATGGCGATGGGCTGATCCCAGCGTGCCGCCGCCTCGCGAATCTGGCGGAGCATGAGCAAATGGTCTTCGAGACTGCCGTGAGAAAAATTCAGCCGGCACACGTCCACGCCGGCCTGGAAAAGCCCATAGAGCGTCTCCACGCTCGCGACAGCCGGGCCCATCGTGGCGACAATTTTGGTAAGGATCATAAGTCTTAATGCCGCGGCATCAGTCCGGTGAGGAAGCTAAGGGGAATGGGGCGAAAGGTAAAGGGGGACCGTGGCGCGGAATAGGTTCATGCCGATGAAATCAGCGTAGATGCTCTTCGAGGTACCGGGTAATCGAAGGCCATCGCATCGTGAAAGCTGACAGTTCGTGATCGTACAAAAGCATCGGTGCGTCCAAGAGCGGGCTGTTAACTGCCGGGAGCTCCAGAGCGAATTGGTCCCCGTTTCCTACGCCGCCAACAAAAAGGAAGCGCTTGTCACGGTCGCCCCCGCGGTTGTCGAGCATCTCGCAAAAACGGGCATGATCTTCGGGCCATCGCTTCGGCGCAATGGTAGAGCATGCGCCGATGCATCCCCACTCCCCGACTGCCAACATCACTACGCGCCAAAGTTCAGGTAGAGGCAACCCGATTTTTTGGACCGCGTCCGCGAGCTGCCGGGGATCTATCGGTCCATGACATCCGATGGCAGGTGTCGATGTGAATTGACGGCGTACAGCTTCAACGGCGTCCAGAAAAGTCCATTGATAGTCCAATGGCTCAGAATCGGGTGCGCTGGGCTCCGAGTTGGGCAAACTCGGAATCATGGCCTCGTCCACGGGATCGTCGAAAGCCAATTGGTTCGGTTCGGGCTCGTCCAACACGATGAGGGGAAAGTAATCTGCCGGGCCGAGCAGTGCGTTCGCCGTTAACGCCGAGCGAGCTCGCGCGTTGAAACAAACGCAGGTCCCCGGATCACTGGGCAATAGTGCGAAGTCGGTGGCTGGCAGATGTCGCTTGAGAACCCGCGGGGCTGTGTTGAACGTGAGTTCGCCGGGAGGAAAAAGACGCGTCAGGTTCCGAAACGCGCCAGGCATCGTTGGCGTATCAGGGTAAAGCTGATTGTTCTTAAAGTGCGTGATGCCGTGGCGCTCTTTTGGATCGACCGGCTGTCCATGATCGTTTCCCTTTAGCGTCTGCGGGTCGACCCAAAGATGATCGACTCCGCGGCCCATCACGGTCGTCGGAACCACGTCGAACCATTGCCGTCGGCGGCGGAACCGGTGCTTTTGGCTGTCGGGAACGAATCGAACACCGTTCAACGCGTGTTGTCGTGCTACTTCAACAATTCGGTCGGAGACACGGGGATATCGGTATGACCACACGATCTCTACGCCATCTTCGTCGCGGTTGATCGGCCAGTCCGGGCACTGTGGCTTAAGCACGAACCACGACGCGCCGGTGATCCCCGGCAACTCCGACAAATATCCTCGTGCAAACCGCCCGCCACTTCGATTTCGTGCCTGTGATACCCATGCAATAAGTCTATCGATCGTGATCGGGTCGAGGTCCACGTCGATCCAAGGGTGATCCGTCGCGGGCATTTCAAAGTCCCGCCGGAACTGCGCCCACAATTCTGCTTCCTTCGCATAGAGCTGCAATCGCATATCCTTGTCGACCGGAAATGGCGTCCGATCCAATTCAAGTACGAACGAAAGCTTCCACGAGGATGTCGCAATCGGATCACCTGGCACAAGACCCCCGATCTGAACAGAAGGAAATTACGCTTGCCGATGAGGTTACCTGCGGTTCCGAATTCACAATTCGTCGAAGCCCTTCTTGGTCGCCTTGCCCTGTTGTTTCGCCGAACGTGCTTTGGCGGCCAATTCT
>JAQGHP010000196.1 GCA_028288775.1 Phycisphaerales bacterium
CGGATACGTAGATGACCTCCGCAAGTACCGCATCACCGCCGGGGGGCAGGAATGGCCGATCATTATCCTCCCGGAAAGCGACCGCTCGGAAGACGTGCTCCGCAAGCGGCCCATCCGCCTGAGCACCGGCGGCACCATTGAGGCCACGCGCACGCTCACCCTCAAGGGCGAACCGCTCCACAACATCATCGCCGCGGTCGCGCAGCAGCATTTCACGCTGACGCTTCAGCCGAAGATGGTCGATTTCACGGTTGCCCGGCTGCAGCCCACGCACAAGTTCGACCCCGCGGCCACCGCCGAGGCCCGCGCCCAGGCGCGGGCGGACGTCCCCTCGACCGAGGGCGAAGTCGCCCACGGGCCCGATGAAGTGCTCGTCCACCGCTCGACGGTCCGGCCCCTCACGCAGCAACAGTGGCAGATCCTCCGCGAAGAAAATCAGGCCTACATCAAGAGCCTCAAGGGCTTCAAATGGAAGGCGCGGCTCGGCGTCGCCGGGATCGTGCTGTCGATCACGGCGGTGCTCGGGGCGTACCTGGGCTTCTATCAGCCGCGGACCGTGAAGAATCACCCGCGCGCCATGGCGATCGCGGCATTGCTCCTGTCGATGCTGCTGCTGAACCAGATCGCAGCCATCGGTAATGGGCCACTCTATCTCTTCGGCGTCGCGCCGACGCTGCTGGTCGCGATGATCATCACCATCGCCTACGACCAGCGCACCGCCATCGGCATCTCCAGCATGCACGGCCTGCTCGCCACCATCGCCCTCAACCAGGGCGTGCCGTTCTTTGTGATCCTTTGGGTCGGCGTGCTGACGGTTTGCTTCCTCCTCGACGACATCCGCACACGCAGCAAGCTGATCGAAGTAGGCGGAGCGGCGGCGCTGGCCATGGCGTTTGTGGCGGCGGCAGTCGGGCTGCTCGAATTTGATCCGTGGGACTACATCCAGCAGAACTGCCTCTACGCCGGGGCGGCGGGGCTCACCGTCGGTTTCGTCGTGCTGGGCATCCTTCCGTTCGTGGAAAAGGCGTTCAAGATCACGACCAGCATGACCCTGCTCGAGCTGGCCGATCCCAGCCAGCCGCTCCTGCGACGCCTGGCCGTCGAGGCGCCGGGCACGTACAACCACAGCCTGCAAGTCGGCGTCATCGCCGAGGCCGCGGCCGAGGCCATCGGCGCTAACGCCCTGCTCTGTCGTGTCGCAAGTTATTACCATGACGCCGGAAAGATCAACAAGCCCGACTACTTCGTCGAGAACCAGACCGGCGGCGAAAGCCGACACCTGAACCTCACGCCCAACGTCTCGTTCCTCATCATCACCGGCCATGTGAAGGACGGCGTCGAGCTGGCCAAGGAATACAACCTCCCCGCCAGCGTGGTCCCGTTCATCCAGCAGCACCACGGGACGACGCTCGTGGAGTATTTCTATCATCAGGCCTGCACGCAGCAGGAGAAGCGCGACCCCGACGGCCCGGAGGTGGAGGACCACCATTACCGCTACTCCGGCCCGCGTCCTAAGACGCGCGAGATCGCGATCGTGATGCTTGCCGACTGCGTGGAAAGTGCCAGCCGGGCGCTCGCCGAGCCCACGGCCAACCGCGTCGAATCGCTCGTCCACGACCTGGTCATGAAGCGCCTGCTCGACGGACAGCTGGAAGACTGCGACCTCACGATGAAAGACCTGGAACAGATCGAGCGCACGATGATGAAGACCATTCTGGGCATCTACCACGGCCGCATCGCCTACCCGTCGATGGTGCGGCCATTCTCCGGCGCACAGGTCGCGGGCGTGCGGACGGCATAGGCTTCAAATCATTGATCGCACCGTCCACCCTCAGATAATCCAATCAGGAGCAGGAATGAAACCGTCCCCGACGCGCCGCCACCTTCTCGCCAGCACCGGCGCGGCGCTCGCCGCCGCCACCCTCGCAAGTGCCGTCGTTACCCCCGCGAGCGCCCAGGACGCGCCGGCCGTGCCCCCGAGCCCGGGCCGCACCACCGCCGAGCCTTTCGGCTACTGCCTCAACACCGCCACCATCAGCGGCGCGAATCTCGGGATCGTCGAGGAATTGGAGATCGCGGCCAAGGCCGGCTACCAGGCCGTCGAACCGTGGCTCCGCGACATCGAGGGGTACACGAAAAAGGGAGGTTCGCTGAAGGATCTCGCCAAGCGCATTTCCGACCTTGGCTTGACTGTCGAAGACGCCATCGGCTTCGACGAGTGGATCGTCGATGACGACGCCCGCCGGGCCAAGGGCTTGGAGGCGATGAAGCGCGACATGGACACCGTCGCACAGATTGGCGGCAAGCGCATCGCCGCCCCTCCCGCCGGCGCAACGAAGGACGTCACGCTCGATCTGCGCAAGGCCGCGGAGCGTTATCACGATCTTCTTGAACTGGGTGATAAGACCGGCGTGCAACCGCTGCTGGAGTTGTGGGGCTTTTCGCAAAACCTCAGCCGCGTCGGCGAGGTCGCTTTTGTGGCGCTCGAAGCCGCCCACCCGAAGGCCAGCATTCTTCTGGACGTGTATCACATGTATAAGGGCGGGTCCGGTTTCGCGGGCCTGCCGCTGCTCAATGGCGCGGCCCTGCACGTGCTGCACACCAACGACTACCCGGCAGTCCCGGGGCGCGACCAGATCACCGACGCCCACCGCATCTTCCCCGGCGACGGCGTCGCCCCCCTCCCCCAAATTCTCCGCGGCCTCCACGCCTCCGGCTTCCGCGGCTACCTCTCCCTCGAACTCTTCAACCACGACTACTGGAAACAAAGCCCCCTGAAAGTCGCCCAAACCGGCATCGCAAAAATGCGCGAAGTGGTGCGAAAGAGCCTGGCGTAATGCTCAGGGAATGAGACCGCGGAAAAACTCCGCCACGCGTTCCTTACTCTCATTGCCTTGCGCGACTGCCAACACCAATTCGATCAACCGCTCGCTTTCGACCGGCAGTTCGATTCCATTTATTTCCAGGAACACGATCGCCGCATCGGTCCCGGTGCGCTTGTTCCCGTCGAGGAAGGGATGATTGCTTACGATGTGATACAGGTACGCGGCAGCCATCGCGGCCAGGTCTTCATGAAGATACTGTCCGCCAAACGCCTGCATCGGCTGGGCGAGCGCAGACTCAAGCAATCCCAAATCGCGCAGCCCGGCGCTGCCGCCGAACAATTCGATTTGGGCGACATGCAGTTCCAGCACTTCGTCGAGTGTCAGAAAGTTAATTTCCCCCATCGCTCATTCCGCCAGTTTCTTAAAGACCTTCGAGAATCTCCGGTGCGTTTTTTCCATCGCCTGTTCGAATCGCTTACGACGGGGATTGTCCGCAAGCGGCTCGACGATGAGCCGCCGGCCGTCTGTGGAAATCTCGAGCGGAGTGTCCTGGTCGATCTTCAGCAGATCGAGGATCGCGCGATCAATCACAAGGGCGGATGAGTTTCCGTGACGCGTAAGTTTCTTCACCATTCGTGCCTCTCTCGCCAACATACGATCAGTTGGTAACACATTGTATCACCATCGGCCAATTCTGGTAAAGCCTATCGCCGTCCCCGCTGAATAGCATTCGTTTTACGGCCGATATCGACAATATGACGATCTCCGCGCCCGCTCAGTCCACGGCCTGTGTCCCGCCGAACGCGGCCGGGGCGGCGCTTACCCCTTCCCAACTCGCCCAGATCGAATCCGCCGGCCGGATTCACCGGCTCGTCAAGCGGGCGACGCGGACCGCGGGCGCTTCCGCCTGGACCATGCTCATTATCGGACTCTCCGCCGGGCTGTTCGCGCTCCTCTCGCCCAACCTGACCAGCCTCCTCACCGCCCTCGCGCTGTGCGCCGTAGGCGGCGTCGAATACGCTGGCTACCGCGGCCTGCAGCGGGCGGACCCGGACGCCGCCCTGCTCCTCGCCCGCAACCAACTTTTCTTCCTCGCCCTCATCGTCGCATACGCGATCTGGCAGATGGTCTCCTTCTCTTCGGCCGGCGTGAAGGCCGCCGTGCTGCCCGACGACGTCCGCTCACAGCTTTCGCTCATGCCCGACCTCACCACGCAGATCGACGGGCAGATTGATCATTGGGGCACCATAGCCAACTACGGCTTCTACGCTCTGCTTATCATCCTGAGCATCCTCTTCCAAGGCGGGCTGGCCCTTTACTACTTCACGCGAAGGAAGCATGTCGCCGCGTTCCGGCTCGCGACGCCGCAGTGGGCGCAGAAGGTCTTTGAGATCGCAAACCGGTAAGCGCCCTTAAAGCGGGTTGGCCAAAACGAAGAGAGCTTGTTTGGGCTCATTGAGCAGGCCCGCGTAAACGTCCAACCGATCTGAAATGCTCAGTGACGCTTCAGAGCCGCGGCGTGTCGCTCCAGTCGGGCCGAAGGCCCACTCCGGTCCCCTCTCCCTCGTACTCGGGGGAGAGCGATAGGGTGAGAGGCGGAACGTCGAAGTGCGCCATCATTGCTGAGGGCGCGACTGCACGCTCCGCCCCTCACCCCCGCCCTCTCCCCCGAGTACGAGGGAGAGGGAGTCGCTTACCATCCCCATTGCTCATTCGCTGCGGTCCGATACGGCCAGCCGCGCCGCCCCACAGGCTGCGTGAAAATCGCTCGTGCCGATGCCCAGCGTCCAGCCTTCCCGCGCCAAGCCGGTGAGATTTCTTTCCACGTGCTTGCGAAGCTCCGCGAGGACGTGCCCCAGCCGGATGCCCAAACCTCCCGCAAGCACAACATGATGCGGCCGGTAGATCGCGTGGCAGATCCGCACCGCCCGCGCGAGCGCCCGCACCGGCGGGTCGTTGGGTCCGATGCGCGACGCAATGGACATTGCGTCCTGCCCGTACCGGGCGCGCAGGGCCGCGGCGCCGATGTACGCCTCGAGGCTGCCCGCGCCGCCGTCCGGGCCAGTCGCGGGGTCATTTTCCAGCGAAACGTCGCAGTGCCCGATATGCCCCGGCGACCCGTTTTCCACGTCCAGCGGCGTCCCGTCGTCCAGCACCGCCGCCCCCACGCCCGTCCCCAGCGCCAGCACCAGCAGCCTTCCGCCGAGTTTCTGCGTGGCGTACACGTCGTACCCCCCCGCCACGGAATCATTCACCACCGTCACCGGCAGCCGCCGCCCCACCGCCGATGCGACCAGGTCTTCAAGCTTCACGCCGTGGAGCTCCGGCACATTCACCGCATACACAACGCGTTCCCGCCGCTGGTCGAGCAAGCCCGGCACGCACAACCCCGCCGCCACGAATTGCTCCTCATGCCCGGCGAGCGCCGCGCGCACCGCGCCGACGAGATCGGCCGGGCCGGCGGTGCGATAGACGTGGCGAGCGGTCCACAGAATTTCGCCCCCGCGCAGCGCCGCCACCTTCACGGCGGTGCCGCCGATGTCGATGCCCAGGCTGAATTCTTTTGACTGCGCCATGCAACTCGCGTCCGTTTCTCCCAATGGACGATCCCACGCCTCAGTTCCTTCCGCATGCGCAAACTGTGAGATCAGCGTTCTTTCCCGTCAATTGATCCGCTCGTTTGGAAGCGGGCGTTTAGCAATTTCGGCCCCGCATTCGGGACAGCGAAGGGAACTGGCGCGCAGGTCGTATCCGCAGGTCACGCAGAGGCGATTACGCTTGCGGGCGCGGTCCTTAAGGCGACGTGCGCGGGCCTTGAGGCGACGCAACAGCCAGAGGCACGGGACCGCCGTCCAGAAGATCGTGAGCATCCAAAACGGAAGGACGAGGTTGTATCGGCGCATGCCGTCGGAAGTCATCCGCAGATAGCGGAAGCCGGCGCCCACCACCTGAATGTCCTCGGGTACGCCCGAACGATAGCTCGGCCGCTGGAGTTGAAGGAAGCCGATGATCCCGCGGCGCTCGGTCCCCAGTCCGTAGCTCGTGTCGGGGGTGATGGTGATAAAGAAATCGAACGGCGGCCCCGCGGCGCACCGGTGCCACAGGGCCGCGGTCCCGATGGCGAGCAGCAGCGAGGTAGCCGACAGGATGGTGAAACGGAGTGATGGCACAGCGCGACGTTGGGAAAATTCGCCGTTGCTGCCCCACTTGCGGGGCGCGTTTCGCGCGTCCAAAGCCCATGCGGGCTGAGCTTTTGTTTAGCCGCCCCGCTTGCGGGGCGTTTGTCTTTCGCTGGCGCGAAACGCGCCCCGCAAGCGGGGCGGCTAAACGGTAGAGCTCGAGCGGGCTTTCGCAGCGCGAAACGCAGTAAACAAAGGCTCAGTTCGCATGGCTTTGGCGACTCGAAGAGTAGTAGACGCTGCCTTCATCGCGCTCAGCGTGCCCCATTCGTCAAGGCTGCGTTGCCGGGGCGCCGGCCTTCAAGAGCTCCCGGATCGCGGCGATGCGGGTCTTGCAGCGGCGAACGGCGCGGTCGTATTCCTCGTGCTCGTCGGCATGGCTGTCGGTCAGTCCGCCTTCGACCAGTTGGGCCGTCAACTCGCGCGCACGCGCGTAGGTTTCGCCGACCTCGGAATTGGGCAATTTTTGAACCGTGATGATGTTATTGTTCCCGGGCGGGTAGGTGTGGAGCATGACGCCCTCATCTATGTAGTACTCGAGCACCGTACGCTCGAAGCGCAGGAGGGCGGAGGCGTATTCCGCGGCGACACCGCCTTTTCCATCGCTGCCGCGGAGGAGCGCCGCGCGGGCGGCGGGGTCTGGGGCGGCGAGGGCGAGGAGGTAGTCGCGGTCGGCGGTGCAGACCCGCTCGGTGGCCGTCAGATCGTCCAGGTGCGAGCGATAAGTGGCGTAGCGGTTGGCGTAATCGGGGTCGGCCAGGTGCCGGCGGTATTCCTTGCGGGAGTCCTGCGCGAGGCGGATCGCCAGGTTGTAGGTTGAAATCGCCCCTTGCAGGGCGACGGTATCGACCGGCTTGGCATTCGCGGGAAGCAGCGCCAACGCCGCGTCAACTTCTTCGGTGAACGTCGGCACGGGGATGCCGAACGCCTTCGCTTCAAACGTTCGCGCCCGGCGGGCCTCCTCCTCGCCCCACGCCTTGAGCGTCAGGCCCGGCCGGCTATCGATCACCATCGGGCTGATCTGCAGCGGCTTCTGGCCTTCCACCTTCATCGCAACTTCCGCGCGCTTGGCGTAGTTGTAGCTCATCGCCAACGCCGAGATGCCGTAGTGGAACGGCGCGTAGGGCGCGAGGTACTGGAGCGGCGAGCCGTCGTTCCAATCGCTGTCGGCGGCGAGGCCGTCGGGCCGCTTGCGCATCGGAGTGATCATCGAGTGCAGCAGGTTTCCGCCCGGCTCCAGGAGCGGGTCCTTTTTTCCGATCTTGCGGAAGCTCTTTTCTTCGTCGGAATAGACCCGCACACGGTCCGCCGGGTCCATCGATTCTTCGCGGAACTGGCGCATGTAGAAGGGGGCCTCGGGGAGGTTTGATGCGCCGAGTTTTCCGCCGTAGACGTTGGAGACGCTGTTGAGGATGTTGATGTTGCCCGGCCGTTCCTCGTCAACACTGCGGGCGTATTCGAGGGCTTCCATGACGACGCCGTACTTCGTGGCGGGGCTGGCCATCAGCACGCTGATGTTGTAGGCCTTGTTCCAGATCTGGAAGACGTGGACGGTATCGAATTCCGGCTGGAGCAGGCGAATCCACTCGACCTTGGTGTCGAAATCTTCGAGATCCTTGTCGGCCTTCTGCGTTTCGCTGGTGGACCAGAGGAACATGACCAGCGGCCCGCGCAGCCCGCCCAAGAGCAGGGCGAGGGCGAAGCTGTTCATGTTGCCCAGGGTGGAGCGCGAGGCGGGCGCTCCGGCGGGGCCCGCCGACGCCGCGGCCTGCCGGCTCATTGCCACCTGTCGCAACAGCCCGGCGCAGAGCAACGAAACGATCATCACGACAACTGTGCCCATGCGCCCGCGCGGCCGACGGGGCGGGTGATGCGCGGGCGTGCCCGTCGGGCGATAATCGGCGGGCGGGGGTGATGCGGGGGTTGGGGTCGAGGTCGTTGTCATGGCGCGACCTCCTTCTTTCTAAAGATCACGTAACTGAAAACGAGCATCGGAAGCCCGTAACACAATACCACGCCAAGCGACGAAGCGACCTTCTGCGGCGGGATGCTCACGCCGCGTTCGATGTCCTCCATCACCGGGAATTTCGCCACGTCCGGGAGGAACGCGGAGATGAAGCGGAGCATCGACGACAGCCCCTCGACACCCTTGCTGACGATGATCGTCTGGCTCACGTCCTGGAACTGAAACTCCAGGGCCGTGTTGCGGCCGCCGCCGGGCTTCAGGGCGTCCCCGAGCTGATCGACCCCCCAATGCCCGAGCAGGATCAAAAGCGTCAGCACCACCGCGATCGGCCAGGAGAGGAACGTGCTGCAGAAGACCGAGATGATCACCACCAGCAGCGACAGGAGCCAAAGGATGAACAGGCTCTTAATCAGGTTGAACACGAAGCTGCGGTCTGCGGTGACAAGGGAGAGGGATTCGTTTTGAACGCCCAGCCACTGTCCGGGCGTGAGCCCGCGGAGCAGCACATCGAAATTCCCGCCGGCCACGAATTTCGCGGGCACGTCCACCGGCGCGACGCGGCTGGTTTCGGGGCTGACCTCGATCTGCCCGGAGCTTTCGCCCGTCGCCGAGTTCAAGACCTCAACCGAGGCTCGGGAGAGGCTCCCGGTGCTGGCGTCGAAGTCGCCGGTCTTGTCGATCGTGACGTTCATCTGCAGCGCGACCGCGCCGCTCTTGGACCCGGTTTCGACCGGGACGTTGCGGAATCGGAAGGCCGCGACGGGGCCTGCGCCGTCGGCCCTGCCCGTGAGCCGCATGCCGCCGCGGCCGGGGAAGCTGTAGAAGGTCGGCAGCGCGACGCGGGAAGCATTGGTGGGGTCGGCGGGTGGGAGTATCGGGGCCGCCGCACCCGGGATGTAGAGGAACACAGGCCGATCATTCGCCCCGTATAGCGTTGCCGGGGTGCGGGCGTTGACCTGTACGTAAAACCTGCCCGCGCCGGTCACGCGTGCGACCATGTCGGGGGAAAGTTCGAGGTCCCCGCGGAACGGCATACCCGGCTTCTCGGGCGCTTTGAGGTCCACCACCTGCCCGACGCCCATGTCCGCGCTGCCCGAGAGCGCGCGGTGGTTTTCGTCCAGAAGCCGAAAGGCCACTTGAGGGGGCGGCGCGGTCATTCCCGCCGGGGCCGTGGTCGGGGCGGCGGGGCCAAGCACGTTGCTCGTCTTCGACTTGAGCAGGCCCATGTCCTTGATGAGCCTCTGCTCGCTCTCGTCGGGCTTGTGCTGCTCGACCAAGAGCGTGGTGGTGACGAATACCTTACCGCCGTTCGTCGCGCTGGCGAGGAGTTCCTTGTCGGCCTGGGTTAGCTCGAATGGGACGATGAAATATTGCCCTTCGCCGCCGGCCATCCACCGCATGTCCCCCTGCGGCGGGCGGGCGAAGACCTGCACGTCCTTCGCCCATTCGATGCTCCGCGTCCCCAGCAAGCCCGAATTGACATAGTGCGCGAGCATCGGCCGCAGCGGCGAATTCGCCGGCTCGGCGGCGAGCTGGGCCTTCAACTGGCCCACCATGCGCCACGTGCGGAATTGGAGGTACGCGAGCGTGAACACGCCCATGATCAGAATGATGACGCCCGACACGCGGGCGAACCCGAGCACCTTTCCGATCACGATCTCCAGCCGCGTGGTGGGCTTCGTGACGATCGTAAAGATGACGCGGTTCTCGATTTCGCGCGGGAGGTTGGTGCAGGCGAGGATCACCGCCGTGATGGTCACCAGCATCGCGCTGGCGAAGAGGCAAAACTTGGTCGTCTGGCGGATGGCGTCCTGGGCATCAAGCGGCTGGTTGAGCTGCGAGATGACGATCACGCCCAACACCGCCATCGGCGTGACCCACAGCACGCGACGGCGGAGCGACTCGGTAACGCAAACGCCAGAGATAGCCCAGATGCGCCGCCAGTGCAGCCGCAACACGTCGTCAAAGCCGAACGCCGCGAGCCCCGCGATCACCAATACGGATGCCACGATCCACGGGGCGTATTGCGACCACACCGAGGGCGCGGCCAGCAGAATGTTTAGAGAAAATGAGCCGGAAAGGCTCTGGGGCAGATTCGGAAACACGGCTCCTCCGGGCAACACACGTGCATGATTCACAAATTGTGGTGCAGGCTTTGGGCCTGCATTTGCAGCCTGAAAGGCTGCACCACAAGTGCATAAGCACCCACGTAATTTAGAGCCGCTCGCTTGCGAGGCGTGCGGGCAATGCTAACCTTCCTACATCCCCGGTTTTCCGTTGCCGGCATGGCCGTTGCCCGGCGTCGCGCCCACCGGCACCACCTGGCCGTTTACGGTGCGTTCGCGGACGATCCGCATGAACAGGTCTTCCAGCGTGGTGGTCGGGTGGGTGACGACGGTGTCGCTCACTCCCATGCGGCTGAGGAATTGCCGCATCTCCTCAACCTGCGCCGGCGTCATGCCCTTGGTCTGAATCTGCGTGATGTCTTTGACCTCCAGGAGGTCGCGCACCTGCCCGAGCGTCTGCATCTGCCCGCGGAAAAGGATCGTGATGCGCTCGCACACGTCCTGCACGTCCGCCAGAAGGTGGCTGCACAACAGCACCGTCTTGCCCTGCTCCTTGAGCGAGATGATGAGGTCTTTCATCTCGCGCGTGCCGATCGGGTCGAGGCCCGTCGTCGGCTCGTCGAGCAGGATGAGGTCCGGGTTATTGATCAGCGCCTGCGCCAGCCCGATCCGCCGGGCCATGCCCTTTGAATACTCCCGCAGCTTGCGCTTGCGGTCCTTGGTATTCAGCCCGACCGTGTCCAGCAGCAGGGGCACGCGGCGGTTGAGCTCCTTGCGCGGAATCTTGAACAGCCGCCCGTAAAAATGCAGCGTCTCCTCGCCGGTAAGAAATCGGTAGAGGTACGATTCCTCGGGAAGGAACCCGATGCGCTCGTTGATGGCGGTGCTGCCGGCGGGATGGCCGAGGATGCTGGCCGAGCCGGCGGTGGGGAAGATCAACCCGAGCAGCAGTTTGATCGTCGTGCTCTTGCCCGACCCGTTGGGGCCGAGCAGGCCGAAGACTTCGCCGCGATGAATGGTAAGGCTCAGGTCGTCCAGGGCGCGGACTTTGTCGCGGCCCCAGAAATCCTTGTAGACCTTCGAAAGGTGTTCGATCCGAACGGCTTCGGTGTCAGCGGTGAGGGTCATAGGCGGTTGGTAAATGACCTGGGGAACGCGCTTGCGACGATCCTACCCACCCATTGTAAGCGAAAGATGAGGCCGCCGGTCAAGAATGCATTTCCTGGGGGGCAAGAAGAACCGGCGTAAGTTCGGTACGCGGACTTTCCATACCGTAACGCGGGAACGCCATCCTCCAAGCGTTCCCACCGAACAAGTCCGCTGCCCGTATTTTTCGCGAGCGCCCCAAGGTTCGGGCGTCCGGAAAGGGGGGGTCCGCCGCAGGCGCGGATCAGTGTATCGGCTTACTGATGCGGGGTTTGCTGCGAATACGTCGGCGGCGCTTTTCGCTGGGCTTCTCGTAGTAGGCTACGCGCTTGATGTCCTTCGTGAGGCCCTCTTTTTCACAGGCCTTCTTAAACCGCCGGATCATTTGCTCGGCGGTCTCGTTGCCGCGCGACTTCACCCGAATCATGCGATTAGTCCTTTCTCAAACCAGACGCAATACATACATATCATGGCTGCCTCCTGAGTTTCCGATACGCCGGCCACTTCGCGGGAGACTGACAGATTTGGTAGTGTACCGGCACGGGGGAATACTGCAAGGCGGCCCCGAGACCCGCAGTAAATCATGGAACAATCGATCACAATCCGCGTCCGCTATCCCGAAGTGGACGCGATGGGCTATCTGCACCACAGCCGCTTCCTCCAATACTTCGAGATGGGCCGGATTGAATTGCTCCGGTCGCTGGGGTTCAGCTATGCCGATTTGGAGAAGCAGGGGGTCTTCTTCGTCGTCGTGAAAGTCGAGTGCCGCTACAAGGCCCCGGCACGGTATGACGAGGAGTTGACCCTCGTCACGCGGGTCGTGAAACAAACGCAGGTGCGGATTGACCACGCTTACGAGCTTCGCAGGGACGGGATTCTGCTGGCCGAGGCCAATACGACCATCGCCTGCGTGGGGCGGGACGGGCAGCTCATGGCGATTCCCGATTTCCTCGCGCCCAAGGAATGATTGCCCTTCCCAGCCGCGGGGGCGAACAAAGCCGATGCAACCAGCCCCGGAGGGGCGTAAGACCTTAGCCCACGGCGCGAGCCGTGGGAAAAGTCGACGAGAGGCGCCCAGCCCCGGAGGGGCGAAAGAAGCGCGGAACCGGCGGGTGCGGAACTCTCGCGGAACCCGCGAGATCATGCGGAACGGACCTTCGGTCCGACCGGGCCGACACGGCCCGGCTCCGAACGTTCCTTGCCCGAACACATCCTCCGAACACCGATCACACCTGGCGATCTCACGCTTCTTATGCCCCTCCGGGGCTGATGAACTCTCTGCGGCATTTCCCCACAGCTTGCGCCGTGGGCTAAATTCTTACGCCCCTCCGGGGCTATTCCACCCGGGCTGATTTTCCCACGGCTCGCGCCGTGGGCTCAGGTCTTACGCCGCTCTGGGGCTGCGGAAGCCGATCTTCCGGGGGATGAAGCGTACTTCAGCACGCCTCCTCTCCCGCCGTGCGATGAATCCGCGCACTGAAGTGCCCTACGCAACCTTCTGCCACACGTGAACATAGTCCACCTGCAGCGAGGCGGGGAAGACCGTGCTCGCGTCGGGTGCGCCGGGCCAGGAGTTGGCGTCGCCGATGGCGAGATTGAGGATGAGGTACTCGGCGACATTGGGGATGCGGGTGGCGTCAGTGATCGAGTAGATCGCCTTTCCGTCGAAGTAGAAGGTCAGGTGGTCGGGCTCCCAGTCCACGCCGTAGGTGTGGAAGCCTTGGGAGAGATCCACGCCCGTGTTGTAGGATGCTCCGCTCGTGCCAAGGTGATGGAGGTGGACCTCGTCGCGGGTGATGGCGTTGCCCACCGCTTCCATGATGTCGATCTCACCCTGGCCGTCCTGGTAATTTCCGTTCGCGTCGGGGGCGGGCAACATCCAGAAGGCGGGCCACAGGCCCTGCCCGGCGGGGAGTTTCATCCGCGCCTCGGCGTAGCCGTAGGTGAACGCGAAGCCCGGCTTGGTGTATCCGGCGAGACCGCCGGTGTTAATCTGGCCGCTCGTGTATGGCATGCCGCCGGAGGGTTGATTGGTCGCCGTGAGCGACAGAATGCCGTTGGAGACGCTGACCGCGCTTGGGCTGTAATTCTGCAACTCCCCAGGAGACTGGGTATTGCCCCACAACGTGTTCACCCAAGTCGCCGGCGAAGGTGCCGTGTTGAACTCGTCGGCGAAGACCGTATTCCACGTGCCGCTGATCGGTGGGGCGACTGCGCTGGGTGCCGGGGCGACGACGGGAACGGGCGTGGGGATGGGCGGCGGGACGGGGGGCGGGGTGGGAGTAGTGCTCGGGCCGGGAGCAGGGGTGGGCGTGGGAGTCGGCGTCGGTGTTGGGGTCGGCGTGGGCGTTGGCGTCACAGTGGGCGTCGAAGAATTGGTCACCGTGAAGGAGACTTTCACCGCCGTGCCCACTTTCCCGCTCGTCCCGGAACGGGTGTACGGCGTCGCGGTGATCGTGTGTGCTCCGGTCGTCGGCGTCCAGGAATTGTAGTTGCCCCACCCGTTGTCGCCCGCGATGTCGTACGGCAGCGCGTTCTCCACGTGATAGTTACTCTTGGCGTCGTAACCGAATTTTACGCTCCGGGTGTCGCTCGTGGTGTCGGCCCGCACGTTCAAATGTGTCGTGGGCAGGTTTGTGAGGTTGATCGCCTGGCCGTTGGTCAGCGGACCGATGTCCTTGCCCGTGTCGGCGTTCACAAGCACGAGCCCGGTTACTGCGGAAAGAAGCCGTCGACCTTCAAGAAGCTCGAACGCCGGCCGCGTGCCGGGCGAGCGGCTGTGCTTCCCCCTGCCCGCAACGGGTCGGGACTCGCGCTGTTTGTTTCGCGGCTTGGATCGCCGTGAAAAAAGATTCGCCATGGTGCATCTCCAAGTTGAATAACCGCGGCGGGCCTGCCCCGACGGACGTCATCAGGGTTTCCAGGGGCCGCGGGCAAAAAATCGCCTCCGGGCGTGCGGCACGATCCGCCTTCGTCGCTCCGCAGCGGCGCGCGGAATCTCCCTCGGGCTTGTTCCGGGGGAAAAGCCCCCGGCGAAACGAGATTACGGCGGGGAACCTATTGCCGCCCGGGCCGTCGCGACGAACCAGAATGTAACTGCACGAGTCCGCGCATTTCATCGAGCAAAGGCACCGGGGTACTGCGGGGGTGCGCCCTGCTCATGCGGACTTTTTGAAACCGGCCGATGTACGTCGATCGACCGGCTCCTCTCCAAACCCTCATCCAGAACGACCCGTGCGATCGCGGATGACTGCGGGCAAACTAACGATGGTGATTAATACGTCAAGCAAGATATGACGGTCTGGTCTTTTTATTTTTTTCTTCGCGCGTGCAGAAAGTTTTCCGGTCTCATTCCGCTAACATTTTCGTGCGACATGGCCGGGTAACTTAGCAGACATTCGATGTGTCAGAAAATAAGATGAGGCGCTTTGGCGAGCCTCGGGTTAACCCAGGTCCGTCTTAGCGTCCGTCCCCTTGAACACGTTCAGCGGGCGGTAGGTTTCCAAACCGGGGAACGTCGCGGCAAGGCGTGACGCGCCCAGCCGGCGGACGAGCAGCTCTGCCAGGACCGCGCGGTAATCGGTCGTGACGGCGAGGTCCGCGCCGTTCTCGAGCCGCGCCGCCGCGAGGCCGGGCCACGCGCCGTACACGCGCCCGCCGTTCACGTTCGCGCCCAGTGCGAGCATCACGCCGCCCCGGCCGTGGCCCGTGCCCCCGGCGGCGTTGGGCTTCAAGCGCCGGCCGAATTCACTCATCACCACAACCGTCAGGCGGTTGTGGTATCCGCTCAAATCGCCGTGGAACGCGGCGAGCGCCCCCGCAAGCTGCTCGACGAGCCCCGGGAAGCGGCCGGCCTGATTCTGGTGCGTGTCCCAGCCCCCGAAGTCCACCGTCGCCGCCCGCAGCCCCACGTCCATCTTGATGAGCCGCGCCAGATTGCGCAGCGGAATTCCCAGCTCCCCCTGATCGGGGTACGCCGCCCCGTTCTCCGGCTCGTATGGGGTGACCTCGCCCTTGTCGTTGCGGGGCAGCCGCTCCTGCACGGCCTTCATCGCATCGAGCGTTCGCGCGCCGGACCGCGCAACGCGGCTGTCGCCCTGATACAGGCCCCGCAAAAATGCGAGTGCGTTCTCGTCGCCGATCGTGAAGTCCCCCGGGTCCGGGATGGAGGCCGCGGGAGTGAAGCCGCGCAGGCTGAGCGGAACTCCGCCCGGCGTGGCGATGGCGGGCAAAAACCCCGTGGGGTTCTCCACTAGGAGGTGCCGCGCGAGCCAGCCACCAATGGCCGTAGGCCGCGCTTCGGTGATGCCGCGTTCCATGTAGTCGGTCGCCTGGCGGTGGCTGCGTGTCGGCGTAATCAGGCCGCAGGCGTGGACGATCGCGAGTTGGTTCGCGTCGTAGAGTGGCTTGAGCGCTTTCGCGCTGGGATGCAGGCGAAAGTCCAGGCCCGCCGGGGAGTTTTGCAGGGCCACCCCCGCGTTGTCGCCCTCGGCCTCCACGCGAAGCTCCGGCGGTCGGGCCGTGACGTAGTCCTTGTCGTTCGCCGGCGCGACGAGGTGCAGCCCGTCCATCCCCCCGCGGAGGAACACCACCACGACGATCCCGAAATTCGGCGCGGCAGGCGCCTCCGCCGCGAAGCAGACCGAGCGCAATCTGCTGCTCGCAATCATCTTCGCGGCCGCGCCGCATCCGGCAAGGAATTCTCTTCGTGTGGTGGCCATGATGCTACCGCTCCTGAAATTCGGGCGTCATCGCGATCAACGTGACGAGTTGCTGCACGCGGTCGATCAGGTCCTTCTCGTTCAATGACAAAGCCTGATCCGGGTCTTCGCCGTTGGTAAGGGTGTTGAGCAGTAGGGTGGTGGTCGCTTCCGGCAGCGCGCGTCCGATCATCCGGCCCACCCAGAACTCGTAGACCGCGCGCCAGGTGTTGGCGTCCGTGGACGTGGCGTGTCCCAGCCGGAACACTGCGGCCCTGCCGTCGGAGGTGAGGAGCGACGGGGCAAGATTCCATCGTGTTAAAACAAGGTTTGTGTCGAGCCAATACTCCGTGGCGTCCGGGCATCCCTCGCCCGTGGGCCACGCGAACATGGGTTGACCCATGCGATCGAGAATTCCGAAGAGCCCGTCGCCCACCCGCACGTCCGCCTCGGTGGCGCGGAGAAACGACGCGACAAGTTCGAACGGCCGCTTCACCTTTTGGCCCCAGGTTGCCGCGAATTCGGGGGAGAGCAGGATAAGGCGGACGGTTTGCGCGATCTGGTCAGGCTTGTCGCGCGCCGCAACCCACGCCGCGGCGGCGCGGTCCACAAGGGCGGCAGGGGGGTCATCCGCAACCAGTCGCACGCACAATTTTCGACACAGATTCCGGGCTGTTTCCGGATGATTCGCCACCAGGTCCAGGACCCGCCGGCCGTCGGCCAGCGCCGCGGCACCCGGCGCCAGTTCCGTCCCAAGAACGCGTTTGGGGGCGTCGTCGTGCCACGCAGAGCAATAGTGGAATTCGCCGGTGTTGGGAAACGCGTCGCCGTTGCCGGGGTCCGTGCCGTCGGCGACGGTCCATCCCGTGAATGCGCGGGCGGCTTCGTACACGTCCTGGTCGATGTAGCCCGCCGGCTTTCCGTCCGCGGCCCCCGGCACCTCGCGCCAGCGGTCGTACAGAAGGTTGAAGTATCTCCCCACGCCCAGCGTGTGCCGCTCGAAGAGTTCGCGCGCGAAATTCTCAACCGCGGGGCCGGACTTGCTGGAAGCGTTGTTCAAGCAGACGAGCACCGGAATGCTCGTGGCCGCGGCTTCCAGGAGATGGCGAAAATTTCCGAGGCAGTGCTTGCGGATCACGTCGCGGTCGTAGACCGGGAACGCCGGCGCAATCCGCGGGTCGTCCATCTCGGCGTTGACGTTGAAGTGCGTGTGCCAGAAATCGACCAACACTTCGCGAAGCTGCCATTTGCTGTAGACGGCGCGCAGCCAAGTCGCCGCGATCACTTCCCGCAGGGGACGGACCCGCTCGTCGCCGGCCCGGGCCACGTTGGGGTCCAGCAGCTTCCACAACTCCGCCAACGGCTGATCGAGCCATTTGAGTGGCCGGTCCTCGTTGCACGCCCGGTAGTCGTGATTCTGATCGTCGCGGCCGGCGTCGTACTGAATGTGCAGTCGGGCGGCTTTGAGATGCTTGTCGTAAAGCGGGTCGTCCGCGTCAACGGGCGCGAGCTGCTCGTCCACGTACGCGGCAAACCCCATCGCCCGCACGCGCTCGACGTCCCCGGGCCGCGGGCCAAAACCCATCCGATTGAGTGTGACGACTTCGAGAGGAATTGCCAAGCGTCACTCCCATGCAAGAGCCCGGTCGCATTATAGCGGGAGGCTGGCGGGGCGTGCTACGAAGGCAGGGCAGAATGAAGTGCAGAGTGCGGAGTGCAGAATCCAGAGTGCAGAGTGCGGGGCGCGGAGTGCTGCTACACGCCGGGTACGAGCTGAAAGCGAGGCCCCGGATTCTTCGCGCCGATCGCCATTCGATCCGGGGCCTCGCTGTCGCTCGTACCCGGCGTGAATGAACGTGCTTCTTCACACTCTGCACTCTGCACTCCGCGCAGCATACGATGAAGATCCCGGAGGCCCGCGATGCCCCTCAAAACCAAACGCTGGAACGACCCCGCCGAGCCCGACGACGGCTTCCGCCTGCTCATCACCCGCTATCGCCCCCGCGGCGTCAGCAAGGCTGACGAAACCTGGGATCAGTGGCGTCCCCACCTCGGCCCGAGTAAGGATCTCCACGCCGCGGTGTATACCGACACGTCCTCCAAAATCCCCTGGCCCCGCTACCGCCGACAGTATCTGGAGGAGCAGCGGAAGAACAAAGGCGAAATCGAAGAACTGGCAAAACGCATCGCGGCGGGGGAAACGATCACCCTCCTCTGCTCCTCAGCCTGCACCCGCGAGAGCCGGTGTCATCGATCGATATTGAGGGAGTTGATCGAGGTAGCCTTGGCCATCTCGAGCAATGATGTCAACGGGCCGGAAACATGATACAATTCACTCGTCCCAATTGGAGCCGGCCCATGACGCTTTTGGCCTCTTCCCCAGACATCCCCACATTAGGCGACCTCCTCGAGCGGCTCGGGGACATCCCCGCAGAGCGGGTCCGTTATTATCCGCTCCCCGGCACCGCCACCGAATCGGACGTGATCGACATCGAGGCGCGCGAAAACCGGCTGTGCGAACTCGTCGATGGCGTCCTGGTGGAGAAGACGATGGGATACAATGAGTCCTATGTTGCGATACTGATTGCAACGATGCTCAATCAATTCGTCCTGCCGCGCAACCTCGGAATCGTGACTGGGGCCGATGGAATGATGCGGCTATTCCCGGGATTGGTGCGAATTCCCGATGTGGCGTTTGTTTCCATCGAGCGTCTACCTGGCGGCCGCCTATCGACGGACCCGATCCCGTCGCTCGTACCCGACCTGGCGGTCGAAGTTCTCAGCGAAGGCAACACGGTTAACGAAATGACGCGCAAGCGCGGCGAATACTTCAAGGCTGGCGTGCGGCTACTTTGGTTTGTCGACCCTAAGCGTCGTATCATAACCGTCTACACTGATCCCGAGAACTCTCGCGTTTGGAACGAGGATCAGACCCTCTCCGCAGAGCCCGTGCTGCCGGGGTTCACGCTCGAAATCAGATCCTTGTTCGAGAAACTCCCCTAGGGCTGCCTCCCCATCTGCCAGTGCCTGATCGCCTCCGACGGGTGGATCAGCATGATGATGTTCAACGTGAGATTGTCGCGGATGGCATAGCCCACGCCGACTTCCATCACGATCACGAGCGCGATCGTAACCCACACCGGCAGGCGGGCGGCGAGGAAGAAGCCCAGCACGCAAAAGAGAATGTCCGACATCGAATTGAGAATGCTGTCGCCGAAGTAGTCGAGCGACATGGTCTCGTGCCGATAGCGGTTGATGATGAAGCTGGAATTCTCCAGCACTTCCCACGATGCCTCGACGAACACTGCCGCCACCAGGCACAACCCGATCGCCCACTTGCCGCGGCCGATCAGCCGCATGATCCCGTAGAGCGCGAAGCCGTGAATGATGTGCGAAAACGAATACCAGTCGGCGATCTGCTGCGAGTTCTCGGAGCTGTTCACGTCGCCGACCCAGAACCGGATGTGGCCGCACTTGCAAATGGGCAGGCGGCCCATTTTGAATTCGATAAGAGCCGCGACGGCCATGATGCCGGCGGCGATGAGGACAAGGCCCCAGAACGGAATGCGATGCTCGCTACGACGGAGAGACATTTATTTGGGGGCTCGCGTGTACGGCCTCACTCCGGAAGGTTTTCAAGGTCCACCACGTCCTTGCCCCGCCCGGCGGTCTTTTTCATTCTGCGCAACCAGGCAAGTGAAACGTAACGAATTCCATGCTCTTCCTCGCTGGAAGCCGCGAGTTGCTGGACGTCTTCGGCCGGCTCGCCGGGAATGTAATCGAAAATGTCTACAAAGCCGTACTTCGTCCAGAGCATCATCAAGTGTGTCAAACGGACGAATGATTCGGTGACCGGATAAGTGCG
Organism: Phycisphaerales bacterium; assembly: GCA_028288775.1. Classification (GTDB taxonomy): domain Bacteria; phylum Planctomycetota; class Phycisphaerae; order Tepidisphaerales; family Tepidisphaeraceae; genus RYN-428. Next base: position 19,748 of record JAQGHP010000196.1, read on the forward strand.
TTCGATCCCTGTCTTTGGATCGATTTCCTTCCCGATGTATTGTGCTTCGAGCTCGGTCAGTGCGCGGAGTAGCGACTGTTCCGATTCGGGGGATCGAAACCAGACGACGTCCGTGTCTTCGGTCGCGCGACCGTATCCGTGGAAATTCACCGCGTGTCCGCCGATGGCAATGAACGGGACTTCATGGTCCCGCAGTGCTTCGAGGATTTTTCGGTCAGGCGTCACCAAGACCTCGCACATCTATCGCGCGCTTGGCAAAATTCCGGCGCAGGAAGTGGGCGTACCCTTTCGGGGAGTGGCGGAAGGTCTCCCACATAGACTGCTGAAGCCGGGCCATTACCTCCATGCGCTCGGCAGGGGTCCTCCGCATATTCAACTTCCTCCGGAAGCTGTCGCGGATCGCGAGCTGTTCGGAAATGTCGTCCATGGCGGTCAACATTGTATCGGCATGACCTGCTCCCACCAGCCTCGGCCCGCCGACGGCAATCATCAGTAGACATGAAAAAGCCCGGTGATAACACCGGGCAGTTTTCGTTTCGCAGAAAATGCAGACCATTATGCCTGCTTCGGCGGCTCCTTCGCCTTGAGCCACGGCATCATCTTCCGCAATCTCCGGCCGGTGACTTCGACCGGGTGGTTGTTGTCGGCTTCGTACAGCCGCTTGAAGTTCTTCAGGCCGTCCTGGTACTCGGCGCGCCATTCCTTGGCGAATTGGCCGGACTGGATTTCGCCAAGGATCTTTTTCATCTCGGCTTTGGTCTGGGCGTTGACCAGGCGGGGGCCTCGGGTGAGGTCGCCGTACTCGGCGGTGTTGCTGATGCTGTAGCGCATGTAATCGAGGCCGCCCTGGTAGATCAGGTCGACGATCAGCTTCACTTCATGGACGCACTCGAAGTAGGCCATTTCCGGCGGGTAGCCGGCCTCCGTGAGGGTTTCGAAGCCGGCCTTGATGAGGGCGGAAAGTCCGCCGCAAAGGACGGCCTGCTCGCCGAAGAGGTCGGTTTCGCACTCGTCTTTGAAAGTTGTTTCGATAATGCCCGAGCGTGCGCCGCCGATGCCGCGGGCCCAGGCGAGGCCCAGGTCGCGGGCCTTGCCGGTGGCGTTTTGGTGAACGGCCAGGAGGCACGGCACGCC
>JAQGHP010000223.1 GCA_028288775.1 Phycisphaerales bacterium
GGAATTCTCCGTAAACGATTGTACGGCAGGCAATTGCCGTCAAATCCCCGCAAAAGACCAATTAGGGCGGCGCACCAACGCTGAAAACGCAAGCGCTCACTCCTGTCCCTTCTCCTTCGAGTGCGAAGGAGAGCGGTGCAGACCTGCGGCCGTTCACCCTTTCCAGGCAGGACGGTCGCCCCCGCGAGGCGCGGCTCTATAACCGATTCGCGCACGAGAAGAATCTTTGTTTTACTTTCTTTTTCCGCCATTCGAATCACGGGTCACTCTCATAAGCGGGCGACGCACAAGCAGTTTATGTACCGCTACAAGACCGCCCAGGAGTTTCGGCGGGCGCTGGCGGCGCTGGGCACGGACGCCGCGGACTGCAAGCGCGAGCTGGCGGAGTTGGTCCTGTCGATGCAGTCGGGCGCCGCGCCGGGAACGCAGTCTGCGTCGCCCGGTTCGACGACCAAGGCGACGGCAGCAGCCGACGTCGATTCATCCTACGCGCAAACGTTTGCCCGCCTGGCGACGACCAAGCGCGAGCGGCGAGCGGCGACGCCGATAGTGCCGCCGGCGATCCCGCTTCCCGCGCCGATTCCCGTGACGCCGTTTCCGCCCATTCCGGCAGCGCTGCCCGCGCCCCAAGCCGCCGATGCCCGCATCGCGCCCGGCGTCTCAAACAATTACTTAATTTCCACGCCGCCCCGCCCCGGCATTCTCACGGCACTGTGCATCATGGGCATTACCGTGGCGACGTTCGGGTTGGGCGGACTGCTGATCAACTGGCATATGCTGTCGGGAATCAAACCCAGCCCGTCCGACGCCTTCGGCGGCCCGCGGCTATGGTCGATTGTTCTAACTGCGATCAATGCCATTCTCATTGCGCTGCTCTTCACCGGCTCGATCGCCGCCCTCCGGCTTGCGCGATGGGCGAGACCGATTTGGCTCGCGTACATCTGGGCCGAATTCCCCTTGCAGTTGTTGATCGCGATCATCGGCCTGCATGTGGCGGTGCCGCGGATCCTCGAGGAAATGCGGGCGCATGCGCAGTTCGCATCACCCCAGCAGGCCGAGCAGGTCATTCTCAACGTCAAGATTTCGCTGACGGTGCTGCTGGTCCTTCGATGCGTGCTGGCCTGCGCGTTCGCCACCGCGGCCGCGATCGTGGTGCGCCGGCCGTCGGTGAAGCTTGCACTGCGGGAGAAGCAACAATGAATTGGTCGCCAATTGCAGATTCTGATTGCGGGCATCGGCGGAACCGCCTCTTGCAATCCGCCTCCCAAAACGCACAATAACTCCCCGTCGGCCGCTCCCACCCCTCCTACTGCGGCCGATAAATCGATAGGTAACAGCACGGTGGGAACAATTGATTGTCGGCCGATGGACCGGCCGATAGACCCAAATAGTGCGGGCGGATCGTTTGAATCGCCCGCCGGTCTCATTTCGGGTCGCGCGGGACGGTCGCACGCCGTTCCGACGCCCAAGGACGGGCTCAGATGGACAGCTTCCGCATTCGGGGCGGCAACCGCCTTAAAGGCAAAATCGAAATCTCCGGCAGCAAGAACAGCGCGCTGCCCATCCTCGCGGCGTGCCTCATGGCCGAGGGGAAGACCACCCTCAAGAGCGTGCCGCGGCTCAGCGACATCGACTCGATGAATAAACTCATCGGGGAACTGGGCTGCCACATCTATCGCCACGAATCCCCCGCCTCCGCCGACCTCCCGGCACTCGACGGCCCGCTCGACATCGAAGTCACGGATGAGAAGAACTGCGAAGCGCGCTACGACATCGTCAAAACGATGCGCGCCAGCATCTGCGTCCTCGGGCCGCTGCTGGCCAAACGCGGCAAAGCCATCGTCTCCATCCCCGGCGGGTGCGCCATCGGCGACCGGCCGGTCGACCTGCACGTCCGCGGCCTCCAGAAGCTCGGGGCCGAGTTCCGCACCGAAAATGGCAACATCGTCGGCGAAGTCCGCGGGAAGCTCAAAGGCTGCCGCATGTACTTGGGCGGGGCCCAAGGCCCGACCGTGCTGGGCACCATTAATGTATTGTGTGCCGCGGCACTTGCCGAGGGCGAGACGGTGCTGGTCGGGGCGGCGTGCGAGCCGGAAGTCGTGGACTGTGCCGAAATGCTCATCAAGATGGGCGCGAAGATCAAAGGCCACGGTACCCCGGAAGTGCGGATCGAAGGCGTGGACCGCCTGGTCGGCATCGAGCACCGCATCATCCCCGACCGCATCGAATGCGGGACGTTCCTGGTTGCCGCGGCCATCACCAACGGCGAACTGGAACTCAAGCACTGCAATCTCGACCACCTGGTCGCAGTGGTGGATCGGCTCGACGAAGTGGGTGTAAAGATCGAGCGGCAGAACGGGACGATTTTCGTGTCGTCCTCCCGCCGCCTGAATCCGGTCGAGATGACCACGCAGCCGTTCCCGGGTTTCCCAACGGACTTGCAGGCGCAGCTCATGGCGCTGCTATGCCTGGGCGATGGGATGAGCGTGATCACGGAGCGCATCTTCCCCGACCGCTTCCTGCACGTGGGAGAATTGAACCGCATGGGCGGCCGCATCCGCAAGGAGGGGCCGACCGCGATCATTCAGGGCGTGAAGGAATTACAAGGCGCGAGCGTGATGGCCAGCGACCTGCGCGCCTCGGCGGCGCTGGTGCTCGCGGGCCTCGTTGCCAAGGGGCAGACGCAGATCGACCGCGTCTACCACATCGACCGCGGCTACGAAAAAATCGAGCAAAAGCTCGCCGCCGTCGGCGCGGACATTGAGCGCGTGAAGGAGAAATGAGTCGTGGGATGAGACGCGGGAATGAAACGTGAAAACGTGAAACGTGAGAAGACGCAGGAACCAAAATGTCTTCTCACGTTTCACGTTTCACGTTTCATCCGCAGGTTTCAGCAGTCGCGTCTCAGTAGACTCACTGGTTCGGTTCCCGACGTTTCACTCGGCGCATCAATCCACTTGACGATTTCATTTGCAACCGCGCTTGCGATCACTTACACTCCCGGCGCACTCAGGTGGACTATTGCCGACAGGCGCGATAGTCTGCCGAATGGCGGAGCCTTCCTTGAGAGGCTCGATCGAGTTCACGCCGCCGACTTGGCCTTGGGCTGGGATTTCGGTTCGGCGGCGTGAGTGACGGCGAAGCGGCGCTGTCGATTCAATCTTCCGGAGGCGTTCCGGCGATTCGGGTTTTGCCCGGCGGGTTGAATGCATCATGGCCGTCTAGCACCAGGGATTTACACCAGACCGGTTCTCCCGCGCATGCCCCAACGATCCACCTATGTCGATCTCCATGCTCTCCAGGAGGGAGTGCGGGAGATGCTGCATGGGGGCGGATCGTAGCGCTGGTTCTTTCCGGCACGCCGTGGCGTGCGGGGCGCTGCTCCAGCGTCCCGCGAGGCGGCCGGTTTAACAGCCGCGGAACTCACCGTTCCGCCCAGGAGGAACATCGTGTTCTTCGACCGCTTCGGTACCTCGTGCGGGTCCACCGGCTCGCATTCCCCTTCCGATACTCCTCATACCGAGTCAGATGCCATCCGCATCCGCCGACGCAGACTCGCGTCGCTCGGACTGGCCGTCGCCATGGCGACGCCGGCGCTGCTGGCCTCGCGGCTCTCCGCGGAAGAAGCCAGCCCCGCCCCGGCGGACGCGCCCAAGGCCGACGCCACGGTGGCGGAATCCGCCCGTGATGCTGCCCCTGCCGCGCCCGACAGCGCGTCGCCCGCCGCCCCGGCGCAGGCCGATGCGACACTCAACGGCCAGCAGCACTACCTGCGCGGCCGCGAGGAGTACCGCAAGGGAGACTGGGCCGCCGCCCGCAAGGACTTCGACGCGGCCATCGCCATGGGGTATTCGCAGCGTCCGAGCACCTTCGAGGACTCGGCGGGCACGTACCTGGACCGGATGAACCGCAAGGAGCATGGCGACCGCAACGCCATTGCCTCGGCCGACCCCGCGGCCATTCCCACTCCCCCCGCGCCCGCCGCGGGCGGTGAGGACCCTGCCGCCGCGGCGGCGCTGAGCGCTACTGCCCACAACGAAGACCTCCGCCGCCAGCAGGCCGCCGCCCAGGCCACGCAGTTGGTAAAGCAGGCCCGTGACGCGGAAGCCGAAGGCCATACCGACGAAGCGCTGAAAGACTACTCCCAGGCCGTCCGCCTTGACCCGAGCAATGCCCAGGCCCAGGCCGGGTACGACGAGGTTCTGGCCCAGCAGGGCAAGAGCCCCCGCTCCTCGAACATCATGGAGCAGCAGGCGGGGGCCGTTAAGGCCCGGCGCGAAGAGATCGAATTCCGCTTCAACACGTCCGTCACGGACGCGACCACGGCAATCAACAATGGCCAGTGGGACGTGGCCGAAGCCGCACTGCAGCGCGCACAGCTCGCCGCCGGGGCTGACCGCAACATCTTCCCCGCCGACTCCCTCCGCCGCTTCGACCAGACGATCGCCAACACGCGTCTCGCCCTCGATCAGGCCCGCCAGCGTGCGCTCGACAAGGCCGAGGCCGACCGCAACACCGCCGCCGCGGAGCGCATCCGCAAGGAGCAGGAGCAGGCTCGCCACGATAAAGAGCGCACCCTCCATGACCTGAAGATCACCGCCCGCGACCTCTTTGCCCAAGCCCGTTACCGCGAGGCCCTGGGCGTGGTGGACCAGATCCTCGTGATCGACCCGACGGACGAATACGCCGTCGGCATACGGCCGGTGCTCGAAGACAAATACCAGTTCCAGGTGCAGCGGAACCAGCGGGAGTTGCAGCGGCGGATGACCGCCGCCCAGCTCAACTCCGCCGACGAGCACATGATCCCCTACGACGACGTGCTCCGTTACCCCACCGACTGGCCCGACATCAGCGCCACCCGCGACCAGACCGTCCAGCAGGAACGTGGCGAAGGCAAGGAAGACCGCGCCGTCCAGGCGCAGCTCGACCGCCAGCTCCCCGAACTTCAATTCGACGGCGTCGGCTTCAGCGACGTGGTGGACTTCCTCCGCGACGTCAGCGGCGCCAACGTGTTCGTCAACTGGAAGACCCTCGAAGGCGCCGGTATCGACAAGAACGCCCCGGTCACCGCCAAGCTGCGCAACGTCAAGTTCTCCAAGGCCCTGGCCGTCATCCTCGACAGCGTGGGCGGCGGGACCACGAAGCTCGGCTACACCATCGACGACGGCGTCATCACCATCTCCACCAGCGAAGACCTTTCGAAAAACACCATCACGCGCGTCTATGACATCCGCGATCTGATCATCAACATCCCCGACTTCACCGACGCCCCGGACTTCTCCCTGAACTCCACCAGCAACAACTCCAACCAGAACCCGCAGGGCGGCGGCGGCATCGGCGCCGGCGGCGGCGGCGGCCAGCAGGGACAGCAGACCAACAACCTCTTCGGAAACTCCGGCAGCGGCCAGGGAAACAAGGAAGACGCCGGCCCCACCCGCCAGGAACTCGTCGAGCAAATCACCAAGCTCATTACCGAAACCGTCGCCCCCGACTCCTGGCGCGACGCCGGCGGCTCGGTCGGCGCGGTCCGCGAGCTCCAGGGTCAGCTCATCGTCACCCAGACCCCCGAAAACCAGCACTCTCTCGTGGACCTCCTCGAAAAGCTCCGCGAGACCCGTGCCATTCAGGTCACCGTCGAAACGCGCTTCCTCACCGTCCAGCGCAACTTCATGGAAGACATCGGCGTCGACCTCAACTTCATCTTCAACACCAACGGCAGCCTGTCGAAGAACATCAGCCAGATCCCCGTGCAGGCCGCCAGCTCGGCCTTCACCCTCGGCCCGACCACCAGCGTCCCGGGCAGCATCGGCAACAAGGCCACCGCCCTCACTACCTCCGCCACTTACCTGGACGACTTCCAGGTCAACCTCATGCTCCGCGCCACCCAGGCGAGCCAGAATGCCACCAATGTGCAGGCCCCGCGCGTCACGCTCTTCAACGGGCAACGCGCCTACGTCCTGGTCGCCACGCAGCAGGCCTACGTCAGCAACCTGACCGCCGCCGTCGGAACGGGTGTCGCAACCTTCGCCCCGCAGGTCAGCATCGTCGAGAGCGGCGTGCTGCTCGACGTCACCGCGACCGTCTCCGCCGACCGAAAGTACGTCACCCTCACGCTCCGCCCCCAGCTTTCGACCCTGCTCGATCTGGCCTCCTTCACCTTCCAGACCGGAGCCGCGTCAGGCGGCGTGGGCCTCCCCGGCACGATCGGGAACTTCGGAACCGGCGTCCCCAGCGGCACCATCCAGGAGCCCGAACTCCAGATCACCGAAGTGAAAACCACCGTCTCCATCCCCGACGGCGGCACCCTCCTGCTGGGCGGTCAGACCATCGCCGGCGAGATCACCAAGGAGGTCGGCGTCCCCGTCCTCTCCAAGATCCCGTTCCTCAAGCGCCTGACCACCAACCAGTCGATGGCCAAGGACGAGTCCATCCTCCTCATCCTCGTCAAGCCAACCATCATCATCGAAAAGGAAATCGAGCAGAAACAATTCCCCCTGCTCACCAGCAAGCTCGGCGGCGGATGAGCCGAGCCTCGAAAGTCGTTTTCCACCAACGCCCCGGGAACCCTTCCCGGGGCGTCGGCGTTTCCAGACTTTCGCAGGAACAGAGGTGAGACCGCGAAGGCACGTAGGGTCGGCGTGCTCGCCCACCGCGTTCGATCGACCTTGATATGAAATCCAATGTGCGCGAGTACGCCCACCCCAAACGCTTACGCGCCGTTGCGTTGGGACAGAAGAGTTGAACCGCCAAGACGCCAAGACGCCAAGGAAAGAGAGGAAAGAAAATGCGTGCGCATATTTCGGAAGAGCCACCATCCGACCCAATTTATTCTCTGCGTTTTTCCTCCGCGTCTCCGCGTCTCTGCGTTCGATTCAATTCCCATCCCCCATGGCGTCTTGGCGTCTTGGCGACTTGGCGGTTCAACTCTTGTTCCCGACTGCTCAAGCGAGTCAGCGCTTCGGGCGACTCCGAAATACTTCTGGAATGTCGCGGCTGGAAATGCTAAACATGCCCCTCGTATGAGCGACACGCCCGTCCCCCAATCGCTGAGCGTCCCGATGCAGTCGCTGGTCGGGTTGGGCGTGGAATACTGGCGGCTGACCCAGTGGCTCGAAGAGTCCCCCTCGGCCGGCTCGGCCCCGGCTCGCCACGCAATTCGGCGATTGCAGGATTTCCTCCACGCCAGCGAATTGGAAATCCGCGGCATGGACGGCATGCCCTACGACCCCGGCCTCGCCGCCCGCGTGGTCGATACCATAGACGACCCGGCCATGCCCGCCGGCCAGGCCATCGTCGCCGAGACCATGACCCCCATGATCCTCTGGCGCGGCCAGGTGGTAAAACCAGCGGACGTCGTTGTAAAAAGAAGGCCCTAGGCGCCGGTAACAGGGGAGACCAATTTGATCCGACGATTTTAATTTGTTGCAGCAGCGCCGAACGCAAGGCTGCCATCGACTTTGTCACGTTTCACGTTTCAGAACCACGTTCCACTCCCCATGCCTTCCACCATCGACTACGGCATCGACCTCGGCACCACCAACTCCAGCATCGCCTGCTGTCGCGGCGGGGAGGTGCGGGTCTTTCAGTCCAACGAGCAGATGAGCGTCACGCCATCCGTCGTCTACGTCAGCAAAACCGGCCGCATGCTCGTCGGTCGCAAGGCGTACGACAACTGGGTCCAGGACCCGCGCAACACGCAGGCCGAGTTCAAGCGGTGGATGGGATACAACGACCGCCTCGCCTTCCCCGCCTCGGGCAAGAATATGTCGGCGGAGGAACTGTCGGCGGAAGTGCTCAAGGCGCTTCGCGCGGACGTTTCCCGCGCCACGCAGGAGGACGTGCGGGCCGCAGTCATCACCGTCCCCGCTGCGTTCGGCACGCTCCAGTGCGACGCCACCGGCCGGGCCGCGACGATGGCCGGGTTCGAGCAGGCGCCGCTGCTCCAGGAGCCGATCGCCGCGGCTATCGCCTACGGCGCCGCCCCCGATTCGCGCAACCAGCGGTGGATGGTGTTCGACCTGGGCGGCGGCACGCTCGACATCGCCGTCGTCTCCACCCGCAACGGACGCCTCGCCGTCCTCGAACATCAGGGCGACAACCGCTTGGGCGGAAAGGACATCGACCGCCTGATCGCCGAAGGATGTTTCTTCGAGCCGCTGAAGGCGGCCTTCAATCTCCCCGACCGCCTGTCCGACCCGCAGGCGTACGACCGGCTTTTCCGCCACCTCGTCCGTCACGCCGAGCAGGCGAAGATCGTCCTCAGCTCCGCGCCGCAAACCGTCGTCGAGCTCTTCGACATCGGCGACGACAAGGACGGCAAGCCGCTGGAGCTGACGCTCACCCTTACCCGCGCGGACATGGAATCGAAAATCCGCCCGCTCGTGGACAAGTGCCTGGAGCTCGCCACCCGCGCGCTCGAAGGCGCAAGGCTCAGCAAGTCCGACCTCGACCGCACCCTTCTCGTCGGCGGCCCAACGCAAATGCCCGTCATCCGCGAGGCCCTGCTCTCGGGCATCGGCGCGAAGCTCGACACGTCCCTCGACCCCATGACGGTCGTCACGCGTGGCGCGGCGCTCTATGCGTCCACGCTCGAACTGACGATCGCGCCCGCCGCTTCTTCCGGGCTGGCCGTGCCCAAGGCCGTCGCACCCGGCGCGGTGCATGTCGAGCTTTCCTTCGAGCGCGCGAGTGGGACGCTGCAATCGCCCGTGGCGGGAGTCGTCGCGCCCGGCAGCGCGGTGCATGAAGTGAAGATCGACGCCGAGGGCGGCTTCTGGACCAGCGGCTGGCTGCCGCTGGCGGGCGGGTGCTTCCAGGCGGACGTCATGCTCTCCGACCGCAAGCCGCTCACGAAATACAAGCTGATCGGCCGCGACCGCAGCGGCCGCGAGATGGTGCTCGAGCCGTCGGAGTTTGCGATCACGCACATGCTCCCGATGGCCGCGCCGCCGCTGCCGCACACCATCGCCATCGAGCTTTCCACCGACAAGGGCGTGACGCAGTGGGATGCAGTCTTCAAGCGCCACTGCCCCCTGCCCGCCGAGACGCGCAAGACCTACCGCGCCGAGCACACGCTCCGCCCCAGCGAGATGGACCAGACGCTGCCGATCAAGTTCTGGGAGATCGAGGTCTCGGACGACCCGCAGGAAAAATGGTGGGCCGGCTGCGTCCACGTCCGCGCCGAAAAGCTCAAGCGCCCGCTGCTGGAAGGCTCGGAGATCGAGCTGACGATCAAGATCGATCCGTCCCGCAAGATGACGGTCGAAGTCTTTTTGCCGTTGTTGAATCAGTCGTTCATCGAGGGGGTTTTCGTCCCCGATCCGCCCAGCGCCCGCTCGCAGTTGCAGC
>JAQGHP010000239.1 GCA_028288775.1 Phycisphaerales bacterium
AGATGAACGTCTATTACTGTCATCAACGAGTTGCGGAAATCGATCTCCGCGTTGAAACTGGAGGAAGGTAAGTGTCACCCATGTCCCCGGACGACTGTTACCCATGTCCCCGGTCTGTACACGGGGGAGGGCTGGGGTGGGGGCAAGAAAGTTCAAAGGATGAAGGGTTCAAGAGTCCGTGGCCCTTGAACCATTGAACCCTTCGACTATTGAACTCTCGCAGGACCCCCTCCCTAACCCTCCCCCGGAGTACCGGAGGAGGGAACTGGAGACCGACCACCGGAACGGTCGCGCACCCGTCGGCTAACCGCGCTGCTTCGCTCCGCAGGTCGTCAGATTCAACTCGGTGCTAAGGCACACCCGCGCCGCGCAAAATCGCTCGAGCTGGCCCAGCGCAAAATTGTGATCGAAGTCGCTCTCGGCGGCGCAGCAGTCGGACAGCACGAGCATCGGATAGCCGTGCATGTGGGCGTCGTGGGCCGTGAACAGCACGCAGAGATTCGTGGCAATCCCCGCAAGAATCAGCCGCTTTACTTGCAGAAATTCCAGCAGCGGAATCAGCGACGTCGCGAAAAACGCGGAATGCCGCGGCTTGAGAATGAAGTAATCGCGGCGTGCCGGTTTGAGCTTGCGTCCGATCTCCCGGCCCCGCACCGAGGGGCGCGTGGCGTGCGCATAAACCTCGTCCGCGCTGCTGTGCCAGAAGCCGAAGTTGTCGTTCGCATAAATCACCGGCAGGCCGTGCCGGTGCGCCCTGGCCCGAAACGCGGCCAGGCGCGACGCCAGTTTCAAAGCCCAGGGAAGGATCTTCTCGCCGCCGGGGAATTCGAGGTCGTTAAGAACATCGATAATGAGCAACGCGTCACCCGGCCGACTTCGCAGCGCGAGCCGGCCGTCGCCGCGTCGTCCTGTCGTGTCGTCCCGCGCCATCCGCCGATCCCGGGCCTTTCCGTTGGGGAGATGTGTTGCCAGTCCTTTCTCGACTGGACGAATGCTCCGCCGGCCGGGGGAAGCAAAGGTGGGGCCGCAAAGGCCGAAGGCCCTCTCCAGAGTGCATGACCGTTCCGGTGGCCTGTCTTCAGTCCCCTCCTCCGGTACGCCGGGGGAGGGTTAGGGAGGGGGCCTGCGAGGAGGGTTCAAGGGTCGAAGGGTGAAAGGGTTCAAGGGCCACGGACTCTCGAACCCATAAACCTTTGAACCTTCGCGCCCCCGCCCCTCGCCCGGAGTACCGGAGGAAGGAGAAGGACGCCGCCGAAACTGTCGTGCACCCCCTATGCGGATTGCGCGGGTATTCGAAAAGTTGGGTACCATCGCCAACGCGGCGAGCGACGCAGGACGTTTCGCGACGTTGGACGAACGACTTATTCCTGCACATTGGAGGTTCCATGCGGCATCTGGTCTCGTGCGTTGCCTTAACGCTGACTCTACTTTGCGCCAGTTCGGATCGCGTGCGTGCGGCGGATGCGCCCGAAAGGACCGCGCCTAAAGAGAATCCAGGCCCGTCGCTCACCTGGCCGGGCGAGACACTCGACACCTGGCACGGGTTCAAGCGGCACAATATCACCGTGGATGGTTGCGCCGCCTGGGTCGTGGAGCCCAAGACGCCGCTGGCCGGCAACCCGTGGTCGTGGTGCATGGAATTCCCGGACGCGTTCACTGAACGATGTGCCGCGCCGCAGCTTCTTGAAAAAGGGTTCTTTCACGCCCACATCGTCGTGGGCAACACCTTCGGCAGCCCCGCCGCGATCAAGCATCTCGACGCTTTTTATGCCGAGCTGACTTCGCGCGGGCTGGGCGCGAAACCCGCGCTGATCGGCATCAGCCGGGGCGGCCTCTACGCGTACCGCTTCGCCGCGGAGAATCCCACGCACGTCTCGGTCATCTACGGCGACGCCCCCGTGTGCGATTTCAAAAGCTGGCCCGGCGGCAAGGGAAAAGGCCGCGGCAGCCAGGGCGACTGGGACGCCCTCATAAAATGCTACGGCTTCAAGGACGAGGCCGAGGCGCTCGCCTATCCGAACAATCCAATCGACACGCTCGTGCCGCTGGCCAAAGCAGGAATCGCCCTCATTCATGTCGTCGGCGATGCGGATGATGTCGTACCCGTGGCCGAAAACACCGCGATCGTAGAATCCCGTTACAAAAAGCTGGGCGGCGAAATAAAAGTGATCCACAAACCCGGCGTCGGCCACCACCCCCACGGCCTGGAAGATGACGCGCCGGTCGTCAACTACATTGTCGAACACGCGACCGCGAAAAAGCCGGAAAAAGTAGACGGCCCCGCGCCCAAGAACTGATCCGTAGTGCAGACACCGACACGGAGTCGCTGGCCGGCACGGCGGAGGTACCTGCGACAGTCAGGCATCGGCACGAAGTGCGTCGCAAGAATTAAGGAGCGGAAGTCATCTACCGGCACGGGAACATCGTCATCGAAGGCGGCCGATTACGCATCGACAAGCAGTCGCTGCCGCTCGGCAATATTCAGGCCGTCGTCGAGCGGCGAGTTCTCCGGCCCAAACGTCACTGGGCCGCGGCGATGGTCGTGGCCGCACTCCTGATGCTCGGCGGCGTGCGGTTGCTGCCGTCGCGGATGGGATGGCCGCTGCTGGCGGCCGGCATCCTCCTGGCGGCGTGGGACTGGTTCTTTCACTGCAAGCCGATCTGGGTGGTCCGCCTACACCTCCTGCTCGACCAGCGGATCAGCGTGGTCTTCGAAGACGCCGCGGATGCCGGGAGTTTCGTGGCGGCACTGACCACGGCCAAGTCCGCCGGGCGCTCGCCTGAATGATTCAACGCTCGCCACAAGGGGACGGGAAAAAATCGAACGCAGAGTCGCCGAGACGCAGAGGTAGGATGGAGGAGGAAAATAGCGCGCGGTCTTCAACGTTCGAGAATCTAGGGTGGGCGTACCCGACCACCGTCAGGTCTTGGCCCAGGTAGCGACGATGGCGGTGGGCGAGTACGCCCACCCTATATGGACTCCATTGCGTGGGAATCTCAGGGGAAGGCGACGACCAAACACTGAATTCCCTCGGCGTTTTCCTCTGCGTCTCTGCGTCTCGGCGTTCG
>JAQGHP010000274.1 GCA_028288775.1 Phycisphaerales bacterium
CAGGGCGTTTTGCCGAGCATCTCCTTGGCGACCAGGCCCACCGCGTTGCCGTCCTGGAGGACGCGGTTGGTGCCTTTCTTGACGGCGACGACGCTGGGTTCGTTGAGCACGATGCCTTCGCCCTTGACGCAGACGAGGGTATTGCAGGTGCCCAGATCGATGCCCATGTCGATGCTGAACATCCCGAGCAGCGAATCGAAGATCACGCCGGACACTCCTTTTCCGCCCGACCCGCCCGCGCCTGCGGCGCGGGGTTTCGGGGATGTTCGATTGCGATCGGAAACGAGCAGTCGAACGAAGCAGTTAGATCTGGAATCGGATTTGAAACATTCAAGCCGATGCCATGCCCGGCTCGATAGCCGAGGCAGCCTGATCCGTCAGGCCGACCCGTCCAAGCCCCGCGAAATCGCCGGGCCGACACCACGCCAATCACATAAGCGCTTGCGCCAAGCCCCATTGCGCGGAAGATTCCCCAACCCATTGCGGCCCGCGCGCCAGTCCCTTGGGGCGCAAGCCATCACACCATTCAAACCGGGCGGCGTTAAAATACAGGGTTGTGAGGTCCGCTGCAAATGTGAGGGGGAGTCAGTTGTCAGTTGTCAGTTGTCCGTGGTCAGTTGTCCGTTGCCGGTGATGGATGCGGATGCAGCTACATCGTGCGGGTCCCTGACTTTCCCTCTTGCAACTGACAACTGACAACTGACAACTGACAACGGACAACTGACAATCTGAAACTTTCCGCGCGCCGCATTCGTCTGACTGGCGTTCCTTGTTGCATGACCGGAGCAGCCGCGTGAATGAAACGGACGAGGCGCTTGTCCTCAAAAGCCAGCAGCACGACCGGTCGGCGTTCGAGGAGCTCGTCCGCCGCACGGCCCGGCTGGTCTTCTCCCGCGCTTACCTCGAAACGGGCGATACGCACCGCGCCGAGGACCTGGCGCAGGAGACGTTCCTCGTCGCGTGGAAATCCATCGGCCAGGTGACCGACCCCAAGGGCTTCCGCCCCTGGCTCCTGTCGGTCGCCCGCACGGTCGCGGTTGACGCGATCCGCCGCGAAGGCCGCAAAAAACGCACGATGCCGGCGGGTTCGAGTTCCAACGGCGCATTCCCCGCGCTCGTGGCCGATTCGCGCCCCGGTCCTTCGGAAGCGGCACAAAACCAGGAAGAACGCCAGCGCGTGTTGAGCGTGCTGCGATCCCTGCCCGAGGAATATCGCCAGCCGCTGATGCTGAGGTATCTGGCGGGGGCCGATTACGAAACGATCGGCCAGCAATTGGGGCTGACGAATGGCTCATTGCGAGGTTTGCTCAATCGGGGGATGGCGAGACTTCGGGCGGAATTGAAACGATGAATGCGGCGCGGTTAGCACTCGTTTTCTCTCCCTCTCCCTCGTACCCGGGGGAGAGGGCTGGGGTGAGGGGCTGAGCGTGAAGAGGCGTCGATTGCAATGAAGGCGCAATTCGGGCGCTTCGCCCCTCACCCTAACCCTCTCCCCCGGGTACGAGGGAGAGGGGACCAGACAGCTTAATCTCTCCTCGTTTAGCCGCCTCGCTTGCGGGGCGCGTTCGCGAGCGCCCCCCCAAGCGGGATGGCTAAACGAGGAGGACACAAATTGAACCAAGGCGCGGGCATTTCGCCCGTGTGAAAAAACCATGACGCACCCCACCGACCAAATCGAAGCCTACCTCACCGGCGGCCTGACTCCCCAGGAGCGGGCGGCGTTCGAGGACCACGTCGCCGGCTGCCCGGCCTGCACCGCCGCGTTCGACGAGGCGACTCGCTCGGACACCATGCTCGCCGGGCTCTTTTCGTCGGCGCGCCCGGTGCCCGGTTTCGAGGACCGCGTGATCCAGCGCCTGCGCGTCCGCCCGTCGCGTCCTTCAAGGCCGATCGTGCATCCCATGGTCCGCCGGGCCGCGGTGGGCATCGCGGCGTCGCTGCTGCTGGGGGGGATCGGGTTCGTGGGGACGGCGAAGATGGATGGGAAGACGGGTGGGTTCGCGCTCTTTGGTGGGGAGTCCGCGAGGGTGAAGTCGGTATCTAATCTGCGGCAGATCGGGTTGGCAATGTTGATGTATCAGCGCAAAGGCAATTCTTTAGACCACTATAACGACCAAGTTGCTTACGGTCGCCGCGCGTTCGACTCCAAGGCCGCATCGATTTGGGATATGCAGGAATCATCCGATCGAGCGGTTAAGGATGCCCAAGCGCAGGCATCCTCCGCGCAGAATGAGTTAACCAAACAATTACGTGAGGTGAACTCGGGAATCTCGCAATCGAACCCGGTAGCGGTGGATCGTCGTGACGCGATCTCCGCGCGGAATCCCGTTGAGATGCCCCGGCTGCATGAGTCACTCGAGAGAGGCGAGCAAAGCCTCCACGAATGGGCCGAAGGTGCTCAGCGCAGCGAAGGCGATGTTTCCCGAAGGGGCTTTGCCGGCCGCGGAGGGGCCAGAGGAACATCCGCGTATCCTCAAGATCAATCTGATTCCGTGCTCTTGCCGGACGATGAGGGCGGCAGTGGGCCGCCCGCCAAAGTCGCCGTGGCCCCCGACACGTCCGGCGTTAAGCTGGACAAAATTTCCGAAGTAGACCGGCGGACAACGCTCACGTATGCCAAGCCCGCTGAGCTGAACAAGAATTTCGGCGAACAACTCGGTCGTGAAAACTGGGCGATGAAGGCCAGTGACGGCAAAGGCCAGAACCTGCAAACCTTTGGGTACTATGCGAACAGCACGGGCCTCGGCGTCAATGGGGCCGTGGACGGCCGTTTTGGACGCGGCGATGCGAAGAAGCTTTCGTCCGCTTCGGATAGTGAAGTACTGTACGCGGTCGTACCGAACCAGCCGGCGAACGCGCCCGCGGCCGGAGTAGTCGCCGGGAAGACAGAGCTTTCGGATTCGGCGACCTTCGGGTCGAAGGTCCAAACCAATTTT
>JAQGHP010000299.1 GCA_028288775.1 Phycisphaerales bacterium
GTTCCCGGCTATTTGAACGTACTATGGGCGACGGGCCCAGATACTCTGGCCCCCAAGAGCTCTTTGGCCCCCGGCACCCGAGGCATTCATGCATCTTCCCAAGTCGCTCCCGCTGGCGCTCGTTGCGTGCTTCTGTATCGCGATGTCCGCCGGCCCTGCCCGGGCCTTGGAACCCGATCAAATCGCGCTGATCGTCAATTCCAACGTCCCGGCGGGAAAGGCGCTGGCGGAATTCTACGCGGCCCAACGCAGCATCCCCGACGGCCGCATTATCGAAGTCGCCTTGCCGACCGTCAGCCCGACCATGCCGACGGATGACCTTTCGCCCCCCGACTATGACCAGATCCTCGTCCCCGCCGTGCGCGATTTCCTCACCACGCATCACCTCGAACACAAGGTCACCTGCCTTGTGACGTTTTGGGGAGTGCCGCTGCGAGTGGAACGCCGGTCGGCGAACGAGATCGATCGCAAGGAAGCCCCCGAGCTCGACGCATTGGTTGCCGATGTGATGCCGAAAATTGAGCAACGGGTCAAGGACGCCGAGGCGCTGGCCGCAGAACTCGACAAGGAATTCCACCCCGGCACGGCGGCCGATCTGGAATCGCTTTCGCGCAGGGCCGACTTGGCGCTCAACGCCGCCCTGCACAAGGTCGCGGCGATATCCGACGCAAAGCAACGCAGCGAAGCCTGGGAGAATGTGCGGGCGATCGCCGGCGACCTGGGCGGTAAGCAACTGGCCGCAATACTGCTCGCACGCCCTGAGTTCATGCACCTCGCCGCCACCCCGCCCTCCCCCCAGGAGCTGCGCGATGCGCGGGAACACAACCAATCCGTGCAGACGAAGTTGATGGAGTTGCAACGCGGCCCCTTCGACCCCGCCAGCCGTGCGAAGATTCGCGAGATCGCCCGCGAGGAACTCGGGCTGATGAACTACGCCCGCGTGCTGCACGCGCAGTTAAAGGGTTTCGACACCGCCGAGAGCGAGGCGGCGGTTGACAGCGAGCTGTCGATGCTCTGGTGGCCGCAGTACCCCAAGGCGCGATGGGCACAAAACATGCTCAACTGGCGCATCGGCAAGAACGCCCCGCCGCTCCACTCGCTCATGGTCATGCGCCTCGACGGCCCGAGCGAGCACAGTGTGCGCGACATCATCCAGACGTCGATCAAAGTGGAAAAAGCCGGCCTCGTCGGACAAGTAGCCATCGACGCCCGCGGCAAGCCCCCCACTGAACCATACGGCGCGTACGACCAAACCCTTCGCAACCTCGCCACGCTGCTGCAAACGAAGACGACATTGAAAGTGATTCTCGACGACAAGGAGCCGATTTTCCCGGCACATTCGCTCAAGGACGTCGCAATCTACTGCGGCTGGTACAGCCTCCGGCATTACGTGCCGCCGGGCCAATTCAATAACGGCGCAGTCGCCTTTCACGTCGCCAGCAGCGAGTTGATCGACCTGCACAACAAGGCCGAAACCGGCTGGTGCCGCGGCCTGATGGTCGACGGCGTCGCCGCGACACTCGGGCCCGTCGCCGAGCCGTACCTCCAGTCATTCCCCCCGGCGGACGAATTTTTCCCGCTGCTGATGACAGGCAAACTCACGCTGGCCGAGGTGTATTGGAAAACCTGTCCGTGGACGAGCTGGATGCAGTCCTGCGTCGG
Source organism: Phycisphaerales bacterium (assembly GCA_028288775.1). Classification (GTDB taxonomy): domain Bacteria; phylum Planctomycetota; class Phycisphaerae; order Tepidisphaerales; family Tepidisphaeraceae; genus RYN-428. Next base: position 1,663 of record JAQGHP010000299.1, read on the forward strand.
CGACCCGCTCTACACGCCGTACAAGACCAACCCTCCGTTCAAGGTCGAGGATTTGCCCGAGCCGCTAAAGGCGGCGGTGGAATGACGTGGCAAGCGCCTTGGAATCAGCCGCGGTGCGGAAAACCGCGAAGCCGCGAAGGGCGCGAAGGCTGACGCGAAGAAATGCGGGAGCTGGCGCCACAGTTGAACGCGGATGGAAGCGGATAAGATGGGGAGTAAGACTGGATTTGACACCAATTCTCATCTTCTTCGCGTCTGTCTTCGCGCCCTTCGCGGCTTCGCGGTTTTGCCGGTCGCAGTAAGGTCGAGAAACACTCGTTAGAGCCGAACCTCCGGAAAAGTCGTTTTTCGTATGTGGGACTTTTCGACAGTCGCCGATCACATTGGACAAGCCTTGCAGGCCGCGGAAGACGAACTGCGGCTCGAGCAGGCGGTTTACGGGCTCGACGCCCGCGGCGAGCGCGCGCTGCAGGAATTGCTCTCCGATCGGCTCGCTGCCCAATATGCCGTGGCGCGCGAAGTTCATTACCCATCGGGCGTGGGGCGCAAGGCATCGCACCGATTGCGCTGTGATTTGGTGCTGTCGCCCATCGGGAAGCCGCTGCGCCTCGACACCAAGCCACCCGGGTTGTTCGACCCGCCGGACTTCTGCGAGCCGGGCGATGCGCTATGGCTCGAAGTGAAGGTAGCCTATCAATTCAAAGAAGGCGGGGCGCACCACGGCGGCTACGGCGCGCAGTGGCGGCAGGCGGTCGTCGCCGACCTCCGCAAGATGGAAGCCGAGCAGCCCATCCGCGAAGGCGGCCTCGTATTGATCGTCTTCAACGAGAGCCGCGAAATTCTCAACAAGGATCTCGAGCTCTTCGAGGACGTGCTGGCGCTCAAGGAAGTGCTCGCGGGCTTCCGGCAGGTCCGAAGCGTTGAGATCCTCGACCGCATCGGCCATCGCCTCTGCACCGCGGCGGTTTGGCCCACCCTCCACCGTGCGAACACATCGGATTGATGCAGGAACATAGCGGAGTCAGCCGGCGCGATTGCGGCACGCGGTTTGTTACCAACCTCAACGTGTGATCCGTTGAGCTGACAGAGGATCTCGGCGAGTGCGGCATGGTGCCGCCCGCGAGCCTCCGCCGCGGCGGATCCTGAAGACTACCAACGCAAAGGAGACTCGCCATGTACGGATTTTTCAGCCTCGGCGTCATTTTCCTCGTCATCGCCCTCATCGCCTATGCCGTCGGTGCCCGCGGCACCGCCGGGATGAGCGCCGGCATCGGCCGCCTGTTCCTGGTCGTGGGCCTGATCCTCTTCGTGCTGTTCATGGTGATCGGCGTATTCCGCCCAGTCGGCTGGGGTTGGTAATCACCCGCCCGAACCAGACTGAAGGCTCTGGTCAATTCCAATGACCGCGCGCGACGGCCGCGACGCCTTGCTTCTTGCAAGCGTTGCGGCCGCCTGCTATTTGAGACGGGCATCAATGGCCCGACAGGAGCGATCGGCAGGATTCATCATCTTCTTCCGCCCGCCACCCCCTGCGCCCGAGGGCGAGCTCGAATTTCTCCTGCTCGATTACGGCCGGCATTGGGATTTCGCCAAGGGTCACGTTGAGGATGGTGAGGACGATCTGACCGCCGCAAGGCGTGAACTGCTTGAAGAAACCGGCATCGCGGATGTTCGCCTGATCCCCGGATTTCACCAGGAAATCACCTATTATTTCCGTCACAAGCGCCGCGGCCTCGTGCGCAAGACGGTGATTTTCTTCCTCGCCCAATCCCCAACCCACGACGTCACAATCAGCGACGAGCACGCCGCGTACGACTTTCTGCCGTACGCGACGGCGATGAAGCGACTCACCTACCCCACCGCCAAACACGTGCTCCGCGCCGCGTGGGAACACCTTCAGGCGGTCGAGCCGAAGTGACTTGCAAAGTGCGGGAACCTCGGCCTACCCCGAATCATTCAGACTCGCCGCGGAGTCCCCCCCGATCCTCCCAATCCCAATTATTCTTCGTGGTTTCGTGCCTTCGTGGTGAAAATTCCGGTCTACGCCGCGACCGCGGCTTGCTTGCGGAAGGCGTCGGCGCGGTCGGCCAGCGACCGCATGCGCTCGCGTGCGAGTTGGATGGGAGCGGTCAGGTCGTTAAGCCACTGGACGGTCTGCGTCGCGAGATTCACGGCAGGGTCCGGGAAATCCGTCGCGCGCCACCGGGCGAGCAATCGGCCTACTTTCCGTTGTGTGTTCCACCGCAGCGCCAGCCAGATCGCGGCATAGTAGATCACCAGGAACCCGGCGCTTTTCAGAAAGTAATCGACGCCCAGCACGCCGATGACCAACGCGACGACATTGCGCAACGTGTGCGATTCGTGGCTCCCGAGGAACGCGGCGAGCACGGGCTGCACGAACGGGAACCAGAGCAGCGCGCCGATCGTCAGCAGCCAACGCGCCGGCGCGAGAAGGGCCCCCGCCCCGCCGGCCAGGCGCTCGCGGGCGACGGTCCGCTGGCGGCCGATCGCCCCGGCGAGCGCCCGCTGCAAGTTCGCCGCCGCCAGGTCGGCGGGCATGTCTTCCCACAGCTTGTTGTGCGGGTACAGCGGCGCGACCGCGGGCTGCGCCTGCCGGAGCTGCGCGAAGGCCGATTGCACCAGCCGGCCGATCGAATCGCCCGATTCCTTCACCACCGCATCCACCATCCCGTCAGCGCTTTGCATCGGCATCGCCCCGCGCGACACGGCGCTGCGCAGCAGCACGAAGACCGGCTGCAAGAGCGTGTGGACGAGGTTCACCACCGGCCACCGCGCCACGCGCTCCTGCAAAATATCGTCCGCCATCGCGAGGCGCGTCGCGGGGTCATCGAGAAGGCGCGGGACGATTCGCTCGAGCACCGGCCCGCCGACGCGGTCGGCCACGAGCTCCTCCGCATCCTCTTGGAGCTGCGCCAGTCGCGAGGCCCGCAACGCAAGCTCCTGCTTGTCCAGCCACACCAGCAGCGTGCGATCCTGCCGGGCGAGGGCGAGTTGCTTGGACTCGCGCACCGCCTGGGCCGAGCGCTGTTGCGAGAGCAGGCCCGCCAGCTCCGCCATGTCGAAGCGGTCGGGATATTTGGCCGCGATCATGTAAACCCGGGGCGGCTGCGCCAGCTTCAGCGTCCGCGCCACCCGCACCGCATAATCGTCGCGAAGCTCTGCCAAAGGGTTCAGGGGTCGGGGTTCAGGGGTCGGTGAGGACGGTGGAACATCGTCATCATCAAAATCCGCGCCCCACGGCGTAGCCACACGCTGCTTGCCGGTGCTAGTGACCGCGGACGCCTCCGCCCTTTCTTTCCTGAACCCTGAACCCTGAACCCCGCCCCCTGAACCCTGGAGTTGGTCCACCTTGTTCAGGCAGAACACAAAGTTCCCCGGCGTATTGCCTTCCGCCACACGCGCCAGCATTTGTTGCGGCTGTTGATCCGCGTACTTCTCCACGCTCCCCACCCAAACGGGATACAACATGTGCCGGAGCATTTTGCGGGTGACTTGCAGATGCGCGCCGTAGTGACTGTCGATGTCCGGCAAATCCAGCAGCACCTGCCGCCGCAGCGCCGGCAATTCGTGGGCGACGATGCGGTATTGCCCCGGCACTTCGCGCTCGAGCAGTTCCTCCAGCGCATCGTGCTGCGAGGCGTGCGCGTACGCGATCACGCTCTCCGTGCCCGCCCCGGTCGAAGTGACGGGAGTGATTGCCTTTCCCACCAAGGCGTTGACCAGCGCACTTTTGCCAACGTCCTTCCCGCCGATGAGCCCGACGAGATAAAACCCGCCCTCTTCCCCCTCGGCCAGCGCGTCCCCGGCAAGGACCGGCGCATCGTCGTCGAGCAGATCGGGGCCCGCGGCCCCGGTCGCCTCCGCCGCCTCACGCACGAGTTGCTGCAGACCGGGAGTCATGCGCGACAATGGTATCGGATTTGGAACGGGAGTCGAATCACGTGGTACCAGTCGTTACAATAATGCGAAGGGAGTCTTCGGATGACTTTATATACACCACCCACGTCCAGCCCGGGCGACGCCGCAGCGGAGCGCGTCACGCCCGAACAGATGCTCTCCCTCCCGAACGACGGCCGGCTCTATGAACTCGTCGATGGGCGGCTGGCGGAGAAGCAAATGAGCGATCTTGCGCAGCTCGTCGCGAACAATGTCAACGAAGAATTGGTTCTCTGGTGCCGTGCGACGGGGCGGGGGCGGTCGTTCGTCGAGGCGACGTATCAATGCTTCCCCCACGCCCGGGAAATGGTTCGCCGGCCGGACGTTTCGCTGATCGCGCAGGCGCGCCTCGCGGCCTATTCCTGGGGGCGCGGGCATTTTACGATCGCACCGGACCTTGCGGTGGAGGTCGTTTCGCCCCACGACGAAGTGTATGAATTGGACCGCAAGCTGCAGGATTATTTTCGCGCCGGGATCGGGCGCGTATGGGTGGTCAATCCCGAGTTGCAGATCGTCCGCATCCACCGCGCCCCGGGCGATATTTCGGAGCTTGTGGGCGACGCCGAGTTGACGGACGAACCCCTGTTGCCGGGCTTCCGTTGCCGTTTGCCTTCGCTGTTTGTCACGCCTCGAGTCGTCACGCCGCAAATCACGGGTTGACACTTGCGACCCCCCTCCCCCCGGAGTACCGAGAGAGGGAGCAAGACGCACCCCCTAGGCCGCCGCCTCGTCCTGTTCCAGGCGAATCGGCCACGCGTCGTGTTCCGGCTTGAGGAGGTCTGCGATTTGGCGCATTCCGTCGCCGTGGCTGGCGGCGCGGATGTCGCCGTTCCAGATCCATTTGCCGTCTATCTTCAGGTAGATGCTGTAGCGGTTATTCCCCGTCTGCACCGGGGATGCGGCGACCGGCGCAGCCGTCGGGGCGGCCGGCGCAGCCGACGGGCGGGATTCGAGCGCTTCGGCGATGGAAGTTTCATTTCCGACCAGATTCGATTCCCGGAGCATTTCCGCCAGCGATTGGCGTCGCTTGGGAGGAGGGCCGCCGGCCTGGCTATTACCGGCGAGCGAGGGGTTCAGCATCTCCGCGATGCTGGGCTTGCGGCCGCCGAGGGGAATAGGGTCCATGCGTATACCTCCGTGGTTGGGCAACTTTCTACTGTTCCGGGCGCGGCCAATGTCCGTTCGACCTCGACCGTTTACTGCGTTTCACGCATCCAAAGCCCGTGCGGGCTGAGCATTTGTTTAGCCGCCCTGCTTGCGGGGCGTTTGTTTTTCGCCCGCGCGAAACGCGCCTCGCAAGCGGGGTGGCTAAACAATAGCTCAGCCCGTACGAGCTTTCTCCGTGCGATGAGCAGTCAACAAGAGCTCAGCCCACAGTGGGCTTTCTCGGTGCGGAATAGTAATCGAATGAGGCCGAAGAGTTAAAACGGAATGTCGTCGTCCGTGAAATGTTCGTCGCGTTCGCGGTCGGTCCAATCGATCTCGCGCGGACGGCGATCAGGTTCGTTGTACAGCGCCTCTTCCTCCTCGGGCGTGGACGGGTCTTCGCCGACGGGCGGGGCGTGTGACTTGGGCCGCTCACCGGGGGAGAGGCCGTACTTCCATTCCTCGCCTTCCAGATCGTCCTCGTCTTCGCCGATCTGGTCGAGCATCTGGTAATGCGGCTCGTCCGGGTCGTACTCGCCGTTCACGTCCGCGGCGTCGAATTCCTCATACCCCTCGAATTCGTCTTCCAGATCTTCCAGCTCCCAGGCGCGGTGACCCTCGGGCTCGTTCTCATCGAACCAGCCTTCGTTCGCCGGGTGATTGGGGTCGGTGGGAAAGACGTCGAAGGTGAAGCCCGCCCCCGAGCAGTTGGGCGTGGGGCACATCCAGAAACCTTCGAAGCCGTCGCGCGCGCCGCGGGCACGCTGCAGCCATAGCTGGTCGCTCATGAACGTCCGGCGGCAATGGAGGCAGAAGCATTCGCACGGAACCTGCGGCGGGGCCATCTGGTCGCGGCTCCGCCTCTCGTCGTGGGCATCCCATGGCGCGCGTCCACCGCCCTCGCGCTGGTCGCGGCCCGAGCCGCTCTCTTCGCGTTCGCTCTCGCCTTTCATGTCTCCCTATCATCCGCCATGAGCGGGCGGACGCAAGTAAAATCCGCCGCCGAGGCCGCTTAACCACTGGCAAAACAATGAACGCTGCCCGGCGAAATTTTTCGCGCCCGCCTCCGCACCGCCTGATGTGCGCGTTACGATTTACCAGATACGGTTACCAAACAGGAGGCATCCCCATGGCGCAGATCACTGTTTTCGGAGCAGATTGGTGCGGCGACACCCGCCACACACGCCAGCACCTCGCCGACCTGGGCATCGAATACCGCTACGTAAACGTCGAGGAAGACCCCGCCGCCGAAGATTGGGTGAGGGAACAAAGCGACGGCAGCGAAAAGCTCCCGACTGTAGACCTCGGCGGCCTGGTCTTATCCGTCCCGAGCAACGCCGAGCTCGACGTCGCCCTCCGCCGACAGGGGTTCATACCGCGCGACATCTGATTGAACACGGTGGGCCAGCGGCCAGAGGATCACCAGAAATACCAATCCCCCGTCTTCAGCACGTACCACCCCAGCAAGAGGTTGGTAACCGCGTGCATGAGGATGCACGCGCCGAGGCTGCGCGTGAGCATGAGCAGCCCGCCGACCATGAGGCCCCAGACGATCGCCGTCATCCATTGGATGTGAACCGCGCTGAAGATCACCGCCACGATCAGGCAGGCCGTCCAATCCCGCTCGCCGACCGCGGCCAATTTGAAATCATTGGGCGCCTGAATCGTTCGCCACAGGAAATCGCGCCAGAACAGTTCCTCCATCACCGGCACCAGCAAAAACGCCCCCGCCCAGCGGATGCCGATGAACGTCCAGCGCAGGCCATCCGAATGGATTTGCGCGAACGGGTTATTCGCCTCCACCGACAGCCGCGGATAGTGCGGCCACAGGTGCAGCAACCCCTTCTCCATCCCCACCCACTGCACCACGCCGACAATCCCAAACAGAATCCCCAGCCACCAGTAATCCCACGTGATCTTCGTATAGTGCGGCCACAGTACGATCAGCATGACCGCCACGATCAACGTCTTCGCGACATACGAAGCCTGAAACAACGCCGGCCACGTCACCCCCGCCTGCGTGAACAGCAGAAACACCCCCATCGGCAGCATGTACGCAAAGTCGTCCCGGACAAAACTCCGGCGAGACCGGGCCTGGTGTTCGAGAGGGGTAATGGGCATCGGCACAATCGCCTGAGTGGATCCAAGGGAACGGCGCGACGGATTCTCAGTGAACGATCGGCCGTTTGCAATCGGCCTCCACATAGTTTATGGGCCGCGCGCTTTGCGGGCTGCCGTTACGAATTGACCCTCGATGAAGGCAGAAACACGGACGTTCCTGATATAATCGCAACAGGAGAAGACATGAAGCAGACATTCACCGTCCGCACGTGGAACGAAGGCGACTGGATCATCGCCCAGTGCGCCGAAGTGGACGTGGCCAGCCACGGCAGCACCGAGCAGGAAGCGATCGAGAAGCTCCAAGAGGCGCTCGAACTTTATTTCGAGCCGCCCACTGCCACCATCAAGCCCCGCCTTGCCAGCATCGAGGTGGAGCTTGGGGCGGCTTAAACCGACTTCCTACCGTGAGGTCCGTCATCACGTCCTTTCAATCACCGCGCATGCGGCGTCGCGACCAAAACCACAAATGAATCCGGCTTGGCAGTCGGCCGTTGACCGGCGGCTGGAGCGCCTTCCTGGTATTCCACAGCTGGCAGGTAAGCCGTGTGCGTGGAAGGATCGAGCCCCATGGTCTTCGCCCCCCGGCGAGTTTCCAGCTTCTGAATGACCTCAAACTTGTCGGCGGAAGTCTCCTTCGCAATCGTGACCGTTCCTTCGCCGCAGCTCGCGAAGATGTCGCCGGTGCCGGGGTCGAAGGCGCAGGTCCTGGCAGCGGGGCGGCCTGCGATGGTCCGCGTCGTGTTCGTGCCCGTTTTGCACGAATCAATACGAGATGGACGGCCGGGGCTTACCGCCGCGGGACATCCGGGACGCCATCATTTCGGAAGAAGGCGAATGGGAATTGCGCGTCCCCGACGCCGCCGCTCCGAAAACCTGCATCACGAAGTTGCTCCGAAAGGAACAAAGCCTTTCTCTTGCCCAAGCTGCGGCGCTGATTCAGACGATGCCCGGCGTTGTTGCTTGCGGCACCATCGCCGAGATGGAGTTGCTTGCACATCTTATCCATGTTGAATGCGGATATACTGCGGAAGTGACCCTAGGAAAAGAGAGCCTTGAATGAAGGTCGATACCTGTAATTCGGCTAAAACAGTTACCCTATGAGCCTCGGCCGCAAACACCACAAGCCAGTCGATGACATGCCCAAGACCGTTTCAGAGGCGGTTGACCGGCTGCTGCTTTCACTTTCTGAGGAGGACAAGGCACTGATCCGAGGCACTGAAAAAGTAGACCTGATCCGATTCCACCGCAGTTGGGGAATGGGAATTCGGAACGGTTTCGGCCTGTGGGGCACGAACAAGACACTGATCTCAGCTCTGCCGCCCGAATCGCGCTGGGCCGATGATTCCTCGATGTTCATCATCGAACAAGTTTGGGAGCGGCTTCGCGGCGGGTAGAATGCTTTTCACAATTAAACATTTATTGCTTGTCATGGGGCTACTAACCGTTAGCGTAATCCTGTTGGCATCGGATGCCCCGGCGGCCCGGGAATTCGGCATACCGTTCCCTTTCGAGATGGTCGGAGCTGCGGTCATCGTGCTTGCCCCCACTTTGCTCCTGAGTTGGCCGCTATACAAACTGCTCCATCTGCGTCCGCTCATCCTGCCGATTTGCCCCCACTGCAAGAAAAGGCACGGCAATTACCACATTCCCGCCGAGGCGTGGCCGGACGCCGTGTTGTTGTGTTTGCACTGCGGGCACCCGCTTCGGCTGCTGCTTACATGGCGTACCCCGCCGTCTCCGCCAACAGATATACCCACCGTCAACCTGCGGCGGCCGCAATTCATTGGCCTCTGGCGGCGTCTGGAATGAGGAAGTGCCGTTCGTGGCCGGCACCCTTTATTTTGCCTGGGACGGGATATGTATAAGACTGATCTTACTCCACCGTTACTTCAGGTGCCGGACCTTCTGATAGGATTGTTGCTGGCATGGGTTGGCGCATTCGGTTTGCAGCCACTTCGTGACAATAATATTGTATTCCTCATCGCGATCTTGTTGAAGTGTACGATATTCCTTGGCGGAATCCTTTGCGTCATATCCGGCATGAGATGGTCTGTGTCCGTTCGCATCAGTGCCTCTGCCGGAAGCATCGTGGTCGACTATTGGCTTCTTGGTTTTATACCCGTCAGGCACATTTCTGCAAGTAAGGTTGAGATCGTGACGACGCGACAGCGGAGGCCATTTTCTGGATCTTTTAAAGGTATAGTTCTGCGATTCAAGGGAGCTGATGGACGGACGCGTTGTGCAATGCACTCTACCCTGCCCGATGCGCTCACTGTGGTTGAACTGTGTCGAGAACCTGGAATTCCTGTAGACGGCGTGGATCAACTTGGGGTGGAGTAGTTCCTCTGTGGGAGAGAATAAGGTGTCAGGAACCGAGCCGTCGAGCGAAGACACAACAGGTTCCTGACACCGGACAAGCGGGTGACACCCGACGAGCGGGAACGGGTGTTGTAATGCGTTGCCGTGGCATGGGCGGCCCGCCCATGAACTCGCCGCCATAGCGGCAAGAACACGGGCGGGCCGCCCGTGCCGCGAAGAACTTAAATCTCATTCTCCCCCGGCACGACAAACGGCTTGCGGTACTCGCGCTTCAGCATCGCGTCCGCGGCGGGGTTGTCCTTGAACCGCTCCTTCTCCGAATCGATCCCGATCCACGGCCCCAGCACCAGCGGCGTCTTTTCGATGTCCACGGCGTTCTCCGCCAAATGCCGGCGGATCTCGCGGAAATTTTCCACTACGTTCTCGTTCACCTTCAGCGCTTCCAACGCCTGCTGGATTTCGCTGGCCGATGCGGGCTTGCCCAGGCGCTGGGAGATGTTGGCGACGTGGACGACGGCGGTCGAGACGTGCCCCTCGTTGATCTCGGCGTTCTGCTCTTCGCGCTTGCGGCTCTTTACCGCCTGGATGAAGTTGCCGAAGTGGTCCACGTCCGGCCCGGTCAGCTTCTCGACCAACTTGCCGTCGGGATCGAAGACCACATTGTCGGCAAGGAATCCTTCGCTGCCGACGATCAGCGTGGCGCCGCGTGGGGGGTCGGCGGTCTTGAGGTTGCGGACTTCCTGGACGACGGTGATGGGCTCGAAATCGTGGATGGTGACTTGCACGCTGGGCGTTTCGCCGCAGTCGTCGAGGCCGACGCGCCCGCCGTAGCTTAGCACGCCTTTCCCAAGGCCCTTGAGGTCCAGGATCATGCGGGCGGTGTCGAGGTGATGGATGCTGTTGTTGGCCAGCTCGCCGCCGCCATAGTTCCAGAACCAGTGCCAATCATACTGGAACGACTTGCGGCGGAGCGGGCTTTCCATCGACGCCGGCCCGGCCCACAGGTTGTAATCCACCGTCGGCGGCGCTGGGTACGCCCCGGCGGGGCCAATGGACGTCCGCGGACGGTAGGTGCAAACGTGGGCCAGCTTGATCTGGCCGAGTTTTCCGCTGCGGACATATTGCGCCACCGCCCGGGCCGCGCCGGTGGAGCGGATCTGCGTGCCGCCCTGGCAGATGCGGCTGTACTTGCGGGCCGCCTGGACCATCCGCCGGCCCTCGCTGATGTTGTGGCTCACCGGCTTCTCGACGTACACGTCCTTACCCGCCTGCATGGCCCAGATGGCCGCGAGGGAATGCCAGTGGTTGGGGGTGGCGATGGAGACGACGTCCACGGATTTGTCGTCGAAGATCCGCCGCATGTC
>JAQGHP010000357.1 GCA_028288775.1 Phycisphaerales bacterium
GGAGGGGGCGCTCGACTCGATCGACTTCGCCAGGGCCGCGGATTGGTAAAAACGCCTGCGCCACGACGTGATGGCCCACGTGCATACCTTTGAAGAGGTCGCCCCCGCCGCCAAGGGGATTGTTCACCTAGGCGCTACCAGCCAGTTCGTCGTGGACAATGCCGACCTGATGATCATGCGGGATGCGATGAAGCTGGTCGCCTCGAGGTTGGCCGCGGCCATCGACGCCCTGGCCACGCAGGCCGTCCGGTGGAAGGACCTGCCCACGCTCGGGTACACCCATTTCCAACCCGCCCAACTTACCACCGTCGGCAAACGCATGACGCTCTGGGCACAGGACCTCGTCCTCGATCTGGAAGAGATGGAGCACCGGATCGCGACGCTCCGCTTTCGCGGCGTAAAGGGGACGACGGGGACGCAGGCATCATTTCTGGGCCTGTTCGGGGGGGACCACGCCAAGGTCGAGCAGCTCGACCGCACGGTCACGCAGCGGTTTGGTTTCGCAGAGTCCTTCGCGGTGACGGGGCAAACCTACCCGCGGAAGGTGGACGCGCAGGTGATCGGCGCGGTAGCCGGGGTCGCGGCCAGCGTTCACAAATTCTGCAACGATATTCGCCTGCTCGCGGGGCTCAAACAAATAGAGGAACCGATTGAAAAGGACCAGGTAGGCTCCAGCGCGATGGCTTACAAACGAAACCCGATGCGCTGCGAGCGGGCGACGGGGTTGGCGCGGTTTGCGATCAGCCTGGCGAGCTCCCCCCTGCTGACGGCCGCCGAGCAGTGGTTCGAGCGGACGCTGGATGATTCATCAAATAAGAGGCTCGCCGTGCCTGAGCCGTTTCTGGCGGTGGATGGGTGTCTGATGATCGTGATCGACGTGGCGCGGGGGTTGGTGGTATATCCGAGCACCATCGAGGCGGCGGTGAAGGCGGAGCTTCCATTCATGGCAACCGAAGAAATTCTGCTGGCAGGGGGCGACAGGCAGGAGCAGCACGAGCGCATCCGCCAACACTCCCGGGACGCGGCGACGCAGGTGAAGGAATTCGGGCGGCCCAACGACCTGATTTCCCGACTTCAGCAGGACCCCGCGTTTTCCCATATCCAGTTCGACCAGGTTCTGGATCCCGACCGATTTGTCGGAAGGGCGCCGCAACAGGTGGAGGCGTTTGTGAAATCGGTCGTGGAACCCATCCGCAAGCGGTACGCGGCGGCTTTGGGGCAGGCGGTCACCTTGAGGGTTTGAGCGCCAGGTTTCGAGGCTTCCGATCCGGCAGCCGGTTTTGTGACAAATACTTCGGATCTGAAACCGTTCTTAACAATAATTGAAGAGTCCGCGCGGTATGCAACCCGGCGAGGTTAGTGCATAGCCAAATTGAACTTAGACCAGTTGCTCTTTTTGCAGCGTCCGGTTATTTTTCTTGACAGACTGGCGAACTCGAAGTACCCTTGCGTTCGGACTCTGGGAGATAGATCAAACACCGTGACTGCTCTGTACGTGCGGGTGCGGGGTTTGGTGAGGCAAGCGAGAGGAACGGTGAGATTATGCAGTTTGGATTGACCACCGCTGGGGGCTCAACGTCCTCACTGAAGGCAAAAGGCGGGATGAAAAAGCGTGCAATTTTGGGCATGGCGGTAGCCATGCTGGCGGGAACGGGGCTTTCGTCCACCGCGCACGCGAACATTCCTGCCGCTCCTCTCTTTGACTGGAGCGTTCCCACCGATAGCGATTCGAACTACACACCGTCTCCGTTTCTCTCAGACTCGAACTTTTCGCAGGTAGCCGCGTTTTTGTCGGCGTATCAAACAGCGAACCCCGGCGCTCCTCTGGCGGTGAAGGTCATTTCCCCGCTGACTTCGACCGGGGCCAAGGGAATCTTTAACACGTTTCCGATCAAGTTCGTTTTTGCGGACTTTGAAGATACCAACGCCGTGAGCAACACGGCGACGTTGGCTTCTGTGGTGAAGAATTCGTCTTCTTCCAAGACGGCCTTCGTGGGCAACTTCAACACCTACAACGTCTCCAACAGCGCAAACTCAAACATTCCCGATCCGACGCGCCCGAACGGGGTGCCGGCGAACGGAGCGAAGAGCTTCCAGAACATCCTCGTCGGCAAGCTTCCGTTCGGCTCGACTGCTCTTGCTGCACCGGCGGCTTACCCCGGTTCTCCTGACTATCGAACCGCTCCGTCGCAGTCTTGGGCTCCGAATATTCGTTCGGCGCTTTTCGTGCTTCCGATCGACCGGGTGACGTTTGCGACCCTGTCGCTCGTGCCCACGAATCATGGCGCGACCGCCCCGCCTTCCATCAGCGCGGGCGTGAACATCCCTTGGGTCGCCCGCTTCAATAACTGGGGCAACAGCCTCCTCGATACCGACCACAATTCCAGCAACGGCTACCAGTTCGTCCAGAACAATGCCAAGCCGTCGAACGGCCAGTTGCTCTCTCGCGGGGACTTCTCGGCCCAAGTGTTGACCTACCGCCTCCGCGGCGCTTATTCGTACAACCTGTTCAACTACTACAACCCCAACGCTCCGGGAGGCTTTAACCAGTGGTCCAGCGTCGTGGGGTACACCGCCACCCAGGAGCGGTCGGACGCCTTTCAAGGCTGGACGGCCAACCTGAACCCGACGCTCGCCGGGATCTTCGGCAATGGGACTCAGGCAACTCCCAAGTACGCCTTCGCAAACCTCGTCAATAATGTTCCCGTCGGCAACAACAAGAACAAGACTAGTTACGCCTGGTCGGAAGCTTCGGGCTTGGTCTATTCCGGCGTGTACGACACCGGTGCCGAGAAGAACGGCAGCCGCAACCTCGTCATCCTGCTCAGCAATATGGCCGGCAACACGCAGCAGGTGGATTTGGTTGACAAGATCGGCGGGTTCGCGGTTGACCTGAAGCCCAACACGTCGAAGCTGGACGAGCAATATTCCGTCGCCGCCGGCACGCATCACCTGCTTGAGTTCCAGCTCAAGAATAACGTCTGGCAGCTCTTCGATGACAGCGCGGTCTTCACCGATGACAACCGCAACGGCATCGGCGTCCCGGAACCGACTTCGATCAGCCTTGTCGGGCTGGGTGCGGTCGGCCTTCTGGCACGTCGCCGCCGTAAGTGATTCGTAGGTTTTTATCAGCCCTTTCAAGGCCGCCTCGATGAGGCGGCCTTTTCTTTTTTTTGGTAGTCCGAAGATCATGGCCGAAACCGCCGTTCCGGCCCGCAGCTGCTCGGGTCCTATCCTAATCTTAATCTTAATCCTAATCTTAATCTTGCTTTTTCAGCGTCTCTTTGAGCCTGCGGCACCACAGCGGGATTAAGATTAAGATTAGGATAGGCAGGACGAGTACGGCATAAGTTGGTTCCCCACTGAAGCCCCCCTCCCTCTCTGACCGACATAACAGGGGACGCCTCCTCGTTTAACGTCCGCTTCATAAGTGGGTTTGCCACGCCGCACGAAAAGTCGGCGGAAAGAGCTGCCTGATGCCACGCGACATCCCGGTGGGTAACGGGCGGCTGCTCGTCACCTTCGACGACCGCTACCAGATCCGCGACATCTACTTCCCCCACGTCGGGCAGGAGAACCACGCCGGCGCGGGCCCCTGCCGCTTCGGCGTCTACACCGACGTCCCCGGCACCTCCCACGGCAAGCTCGTCTGGACCAGCGACCCCTCCTGGCAGATCCGCCAGCGCTATCTCCGCGACACGCTCACCACCAGCGTCAGCCTCGAGCATTACGACCTGAAACTGGTGCTCTACTGCAACGACACGGTCGATTTCCACCGCGACATCCTCGTCCGCAAAATCAAGGTAAAGAACCTCGCCGACTACGATCGCCAGTTTCGCGTGTTCCATCACCAGGACTTCAACATGCTCGGCAACAAGGTGGGCGACACCGCCTACTTCGACCCCGAGCTGCGCTCGATCGTCCACTACCGCGCCCGGCGATATTTGATGATCGGGTTCTGGGCCAACAGCGAGCAGCGCATTGACGAATACGCCACCGGCACCAGCGGCTTCCACGGCGCCGAGGGCACCTGGCGCGACGCCGAGGACGGGCATCTGCAGGGCAACCCCATTGCCCAGGGCTCAGTCGATTCGACCATGGCGCATCACGTGAACGTGCCCGCCGGGGGCGAGCGCACGCTCTACATGGTGATGGTCGCCGGGCATTCGCGCGACGAGCTGCTGGAGATGCATAAGTGGATGGTGAAGATGGGCCCGCAGGGCGTGATCGACCGCACGAGCAGCTACTGGCGGCTATGGGTGGGCGGCACGAACATGAACTTCGGCAATCTGCCGCCCAAGGTCGTGGACCTGTTCAAACGCTCCCTGCTGGTGTTGCGCACGCAGATCGATAACGGCGGCGCGATTGTCGCCGCCAATGACTCGGACATCATGCAGTTCTCGCGCGACACGTACTCGTACGTGTGGCCGCGTGACGGCGCGCTGGTCGCCAACGCCCTCGACGTCGCCGGCTTTCCCGACATCGCGCGCTGGTTCTACAAGTTCTGCTCGAACGTGCTGACGGACGAGGGCTACTTCTACCACAAGTACAATCCCGATGGCTCCCCCGCCTCTTCCTGGCACCCGTGGGTGCTCAAGGGCAATCGCGCCATGCCCATTCAAGAGGACGAAACCGCCCTCGTCGTCTGGGCTCTCTGGCGGCACTATCACCGCTACCGCGACATTGAATTCATCCGCCCCCTTTGGGTGGACGTGGTGCAGAAGGCCGCCGACTTTATGGCCCGCTACCGCGACCCGCGCACCGGCCTGCCGCTGCCCAGTTACGATTTGTGGGAAGAGCGATGGGGCATTCACGCCTTTACGGTCGCCACGGTATATGGCGGGCTCAAGGCCGCGCATAACTTCGCCGTCTGCTTCGGCGACCGCGAGAAGGCCGAGATCTACGCCAAAGCCGCGGCCGAGGTGAAAGCCGGCGCGGCCAAATACCTCTTCAGCGAACGGCTCAACCGCTTCGTCCGCCGACTTGTCTCGCTCGATGTCCCCAAGCCGCCCGACAGCCAACAGTACGAAGAGACCGCGCCGCTGGTGAGTGAGCCGCGGACCGAAGACTTGTTCGAGGTGGACGAGACGGTCGACGCCTCGCTCTACGCGATCTACAAGTTCCACCTGTTCGACGCGGACGACGAGCGCGTCGTCTCGACCATGAAGGCGGTCGAGGAAAAGCTCTGGGTGAAAACGCGCGTGGGCGGGGTTGCGCGCTACGAGAACGATTACTACCACCGCATCAGCAACGACATCGCCGCCGTTCCGGGGAATCCGTGGTTCATCTGCACGCTCTGGCTGGCCGACTACTACATCGCCCGCGCCAAGACCGCGGAAGAACTGAAGGACGCGATCCCCATCTTCGAGTGGACGGCCAACCACGCCCTGGAGAGCGGCGTACTCGCCGAGCAGGTCAACCCCTACACCAATGAGCCGCTAAGCGTCAGCCCACTGACGTGGTCGCATGCCACCGTGGTGAGCACCGCCATCAAATACCTGGAAAAGCTCGAGGAGCTGCAGACCTGCTCCCACTGCCATCACCCGATCTACCGACTGCGCCGCCGGGGAACGGTCGAGGTGCATAGCCAGGCGCATTTCGATCGATTGGACGCCGACTTCGAAACGGAAGAATCCCGCGAGACATGCAGCCCCGTCGGCCAGTTCACGAAGGAAAGCGCGGCTGGCGTGCCCGCCCGGCGCATCAAGCTGTCGGTAGACACCCGCGACTGCATCGGCTGCGACGTCTGCGTCGCACACTGCCAAAAGAGCGTGCTCCGCATGGTGGACGGCAAGGCCCTGGTCGATCTCCGTCATCTCAACGACTGCGACCTCGACGGCAAGTGCGTAGAAGTCTGCCCCACCAACGTGATCAGCCTGATCGTGGAAACGCTCGACCCCGCCGCGGAGCTTACGCCCGCCGAGGCCTCCACGCTGGATGCGACCGACCCTGTCTGCCACTGCGCCCACCACGACCCGGGCGCCGGCGCGGCGAAGCACGACAGCGATTACGCCTCGAGGTAGAAGAACTCCTCCCGCGCCACTTTTCCCTCGGCGACCGTATACAGCCCCGTTTCGCGCATTTGCGTGCGCTTGCCGGTGGGCTTGAAGGTCACGTCCATCTCGAACTCGACGATAAACTTGTCGCCGTGGACGAACGGGCCGACGGTCGATGCGCTGTGTATGATGTGGTTGTCGAGCCACCACTTATTCTTGCCCTGCACGGCTTCGATGCCGTTCATCTCAGCCGGCATCGGCGGATGGGCCATCGGCTCGACGCTGACGATGTCCTTGGAGTAAAGCGTCTGCACGGCCTGCAAGTGTTCACCCTTCTTGCAGAGATCGACGAGTTTCTGTGCGACTTCCTTAGCGGACATGGGGGCTCCTTCGCGATGAGAGTTTCCGAGGGTCCGGCCGCGTTCGGCGGACGTCATGACGCATGGTAGGCGCGATCATTAAGCAATCGTGAATCGAACCGGACGATTCGAAAATAAAACTACGGGACGCAATTACTGAAGAACGACGAACATGGCCCTCGACCCCGAACTTCTCTCGCAGCTCCAAGGCCCGCACCCTGCCCGGCGGATGCCGTTCGACGCCCTGCGCGCCGGCCTCGATCAGGGCGTGGCGCGAAAGCTGATTAACGTGAGCCGGGAGGCCGACCTCGAACTCTATGGCTACTCCAGTTCCTGTCAGTTCGAGCAGCAGTGGGATCTGTTCAGCCTGATCGCACGGGGATTGATCCTCGACGTCTCCGCGAAGCGCGTCGTCGCGACGCCGTTTCCGAAATTCTTCAACTTCAACGAAGGGGGCGTGGCGTTGCCGCGGGAAGCGTTTGAGGTGACGGAAAAGCTGGACGGGTCGCTGGGCATCGTGTTCCACAATGCCGGGAAATGGCGCGTCTCAACCCGCGGCCGGCTCGACTCCGAGCAGGGGCAATGGGCAACGCGGTATCTCCATCAGCACGTTTTGACCGCGAATCTGGTGGAAGGCTCGACGTACCTCGTCGAGATCGTCTATCCCGAGAACCGGATCGTCATTCCCTACGACTTCTCGGGCCTGGTGCTGCTCGGCGCGTATGACGCGGAGGGGTACGAACTGCCCCGCCAAGCATTGGAGAGCGTTGCTGCGGGTGCCGGGCTTCGTATTGCAAAGCGCTTTGCTTCGGGCTCGTTCGAAGCGTTATTGGACGTGGCCCGAACGCTCCCGCGCGACGAGGAGGGGTTCGTCGTGCGGTTCGTGGGGGGATTGCGGGTGAAGCTCAAGGGCGAGGCATATTGTCGCGTGCATCGTTTGATCTGCCACTGCACACCCCTTGCGTTGTGGGAAGCGATGATGAGCGGGGAAGACCTCGACGCGATGCGACGGGAACTTCCCGAGGAAATGCGGGCCGATTTCGACGCGATCCGCGCGCTTCTGGAAAAGCGGTTGGACGATCTCGTCGCAGAAATCCGCACCGCGTACGACATGCATGGTGGGAAGAGCGACAAGGAACTGGGGATGCTGGTCCAGGACCCGCGTTCCGGACTGACGGAGGCTCAGCGGAAATTCCTCTTCGCGTGTCGCAAGCAGAACTTCCTCGACGCGGTGCATCAACCGGGAGAATGGAGACAGAAGGCGTTTCGTCTGATCCGCCCGGATGGGAACAAGCTCGCGGGATACGTTTCATCGAACGTGATGACGCGATTTCAGGAAGAAAGCGCGTAGAATCGCGAAATCGCAACCGACTGCGATGCAACCCGCATATCCCATTAAATAGACGGTCCAATCCGCTCGCAACGACCGCACACCGGTTGTAAACTATCGGACTTTATTCAACGACACGGTCCCCCGTGTTTCCGCGCAATCATTGGAATTTCAAATTATGCAAACCGTCGTACACGTTACCCACGAAGCCATCCAAAAAATTGGAGGCATCGGCGCAGTCCTCCAGGGCCTGTTCACGAGCCCCGTTTACCTCGCGGGCGTACACCGCAACATCCTCATCGGGCCCTATTGGCCCACCGAAGAAAGTGGTGAACAGCGCCTTGGGCCGCTGGGCGAGGTGCTCTACAGCAGCATGGATTCCCTTTACCGCTCCCCCCTCGCCGCCCGCTTTCGCGAGATCGAGCAGACCTATGACGTCGGCATCGTCTACGGCCGTCGGCGGTACGTGGATAAGGCCACCGGCGCGGTCAGCACGCCCGAGGTGCTGCTCATCGACGTGAGCCGCTTCGACGCGGGCAAGATCGGCACCTTCAAGTTCGACCTTTGGAAGAAATTCGGCATCGAGAGCGCCAAGTACGACCACATCTGGGACTACGAGCAATGGGTCCGCCTGGCGCAGCCGGCCATCGCCTCGCTGCACGCCCTGGGGGCGGCCAGTTCGGTCGAGCCGTGCGTGATCCTCTCGCACGAGTACATGGGCATGCCCACCGTGCTCGCCGCCATCATGGAGGGGGACCGCTCCAACTTCCGCACGATCTTCTATGCCCATGAAGTGGCGACGATGCGCCGCATCGTCGAGCATAGTCCCGGCCACGACACGATGTTCTACAACGTCATGCGCTCCGCCGTCCCGCAGGGCCATTACGTCGAAGACGTCTTCGGCGACCAGTCCGGCTACTACAAGCACTCGCTGGTAAAGGCCGCCCGCTATTGCGACGGGATCTTCGCCGTGGGCGATTACACGCTCAAGGAAATCCGCTTCCTGGGCCCGGAATTCGCGACGGTTGACGCGCAGCTCGCCTACAACGGCGTGCCGTGTTGGAAGATCGACGTGGAAGAAAAGATGGCCAGCCGCCGCAAGCTGCGGCAATACTGCAAAACCCTCCTGAAATACGAGCCCGACTATATCTTTACGCACGTCACCCGCCTGGTCCCCAGCAAAGGCATGTGGCGCGACCTGCGCGTGCTCGAGCACCTGGAAGAACATCTGCGCAAGCGCAACGAGACCGCCGTGCTGTTCTCGTTGAGCACCGAAGTCCCCGCCCGCCGGGGAGATGACATCCGCCGGATGGAACAGAGCTACCACTGGCCGGTTGTCCACCGCGAAGGCCATCCCGACATGTCCGGCGGCGAGGCCGCCTACTACGCCGGCATCCAGGAATTCAACGCCCAGAGCCGCAACATCAAGGTCGTTTTCATCAACCAGTTCGGCTTCGAGCAGCGTCTGTGCGGCACACGGATGCCCGCCGACATGGAATTCCACGATATCCGCAAGGGCTCGGACGCAGAATTCGGCCAGAGCATTTACGAGCCGTTCGGCATCGCCCAGGTCGAGCCGATCAGCTTCGGCGGCATCTGCGTCTTCTCCAACGTCTGCGGCTGCGCCGGCTTCGTCGAACACGCCGCGGGCGGCGAAACGCCCAACGTCATCGTCGCCGACTACACCGACCTCCCGGAAAAAGGCCTCCGCCCCGAGCAGCTCCTGGCCATCGGCCAACCCGAGCGCGACCAGATCGAGCACACCGTCGCGGAAATGGTCGCCAGCGAGCTCATGGCCCGCCTCCCGCGCACCCCCGCGGAGTTCGAGCAGTTCATCGAACGGGGCTACGCCCTGGCGCAGAAAATGAGCTGGGACGCCGTGGCAAGGGAATACGTGCTGCCCGGAATCCTGCGGGCGACGAAGGCGAGTCGGTTGAAGCAGATCGCGTAAATATGAGCCGGGCTTCCTACTTCAGCCCCGGAGGGGCGAAGGACCTTCGCCCATGGCGCAAGGCATGGGAAATATGATCGAAAAACGCGCGGCCCCGGAGGGGCGTAAGAAGCGTTCGCTCCCAAAACGGAATCGAACGCTATTACGCCCCTCCGGGGCTGGGTCATCCGAACTTAAACCAATCCAAATTGCACACCCCAAACCCTCCGCGGAAGACGAGGTAAAGGTCGTGAACTCCGGTCACGCCGCTGACCGTGGTTTGCTCAGGCTTGAAAGTAGTCCACGCCCCGGTGCCGGCGGCGGTGAGGGTGCCGATCAGCTTCCCGCCGGGGCTGTCGAGGCGGATGTCGATGAATTTGCCGGCGTACTTGTCGAGCACCGCCAGATTCGCGGTGAACGTGGTAATGCCGGTGCCGAAATTCACGCTGGCGTATTTGGCCCAGTCGCCATTGTCCAACTGGCCCAGCCCGGGGGATTGCACGGCGACGCCCTGCCCGGCGTTGAGGCTCTCGGCCTGGATTACGCTCCGCGCGTCGCGCGTCGGGACGAACACGCCCGCCTGCCACGTCGCCACGCCATACTCATACGCGCCGATGTCTGGGGCCGCGCCGGCGTAGCCGTTGGTGTACGGCGCGAGCACGACGCCCGTATTTATCGCGGCCGAGCCGGGTTGGAGCTGGTAATTGAAGTTGGCGGGGTCCGCGAACTTGGCCGCGGAGGCGGAGAAGACATTGTGGCTCTGCACGAAGCCAGCGGCGAAATAGGTGGCGCCGGAGAAGATGTTGTTGTAGAAAACCGTGCCGACCATCGTTGCGTTGGAGCCGATCATCAGGGCGCTCGGGGAGCCGATGAGCGTGTTGTTATAGATGCGATTGTTTGCGGCGGCGACGTTCATCTTCATCGCCGAGTCGGCGTTGTACACCACGTTGTGGTCCACGAGGAAGTTATGGCTGTTATCGTCGAGGAAGATGCCGGTGTTGCCGAAACCGACGCCTGACGTCGCCGCGTTCGCCCGGACGTTGTAAATGACGTTGTAGGCGATCTCGGAGCCCGTGCCGTCCGTCTCCCAGGAGTATGTGCCGCCGGCGTCGCTGGTGAGCAGGCCGATGTCGTGGATGACGTTATTTAAAATGCGCGTGCCGGGAGATGCATAGAAATTCACCCCCGATCGGCCCGTACCGGAGATGGCGTTGTGCGAGACGGTGTCGTTGCTGCCCAGAATGCTGACGGCGGCCTCGTCGCCCGCGGCGTAGTCAGTCTCGACGATCGTCGTGTTCTGCACCGAATTATTGGAGCCGCCGAGGAACACCCCGTCCCCCGAGCTGTAGCCGATGTAACTGCCGGTGAGCAAATTGTAGGAGCCGTTGAGGATGATGCCGGTCGACTGCGGCGCATACTTGGAATTCCAGGGGTTCGGGTTGTCCATGCGGTGCGACGCGAAAGAGACCGCGATTCCCGAGAGCGTATCGTGGGTGGAGGCGGAATTCGTGTTGACCGTGCATGCAAAGAGCCGAATGCCCTGCACGTTGACGTACGACCGCCCGCTCAGGTCGAACGCATAATCGCGGGCCTTGACGTCGACAGGGTACGGCGCGGGGCTGCCACCCCCGGGGGGAATGACATAGAGGTTACCGTTGGTCGGGTCGTGCCAAAATTCCCCCGCGGCGTCGAGCCCGTTAAACAACCCGGAGAGGTAAAAATGGTCGCCCGCCTTGGGCACCTCGTACTGCGTGAGCTGTTGGTAGGAATACGTGATGCTCCCGGGCGAAGAGGCGATGACCGTGCCCGTCTGCCAGACCCACCCTTGCCGCGGGGAGATGTGGATCGTCGCGCCGACCCACTTGCCCGGCGCGTCGCCGTCGAGCGCCGCCTCGGTGATGGTCGCGGTGGACAGGCCGCCGGAATTGACCATGGCGACGATGTTGTCGGCGGTGGCGAAGCTGAAGTTCATCGGGTCGAGGCCGGAGTTCGGCCAGCGCGCCTCGGTCAGCATCTGCCCGCCGACGAACACCTGGTTGTTCCCGCTCCCCAAATCCCACGGCTGCACCGTGAGGTATCGGTTGCCGCCGTCGTAGAACCACCCGCTTACGATGTTGCCGCCGTCGATCGTAACCGATTCCCCGTTATACGCTTGAAATGTAATCGGCGCCCCGGCGAGGCCCGAGTTGGGCGGGGAGACGGTTTCCCGGTAGGTTCCCGCGCGGATGTTCACCACGTCGCCCGCGTGGGCGAGGTTCGCCGCGTGCTGAATCGTGGCGAAGGGCAGCGCGAGCGTCCCCGGATTCGCATCCGACCCGCCCGTCGAGACGAACCAACTGCTAGAGAGCAGCACGCGACTTTCCAGAATTTCGATCCAGAACTTCCTCGGTACGACAGAATACATCCTCACGACCTCTCCCGGCTATGCGCGCTCCGCGCGCGATGGCGGCTCGTTCCCGAGCCATGTCCTGCACGTCCGTAGCAACCGCAACGACTTCGCGATTCCGATGAAATGCGTGCCGCAGGCAGTATATCGCCAAGCCTCGCCCGCGGGCAGCCAAAGATTTCCGGAGAATGGGAATCGGCTCAGGCCATCACCGCGGCATCGCCATCCCGCCCATGCCACGCAATGCGCCGCGCCGTCCGCCGGCGATTTACGAGAAGACGAACGAATCCAGCTCCACCCCGCCTGCAAGATTGAGCAGCACGAGATAGATGCCGTGGATGCCGGTCAGGCCCGAAAAGGTGACCGTGATCGTTGCCGTGGAGGAGGAACTCGTGGCCGCGGGAATCGTAAGGTTGGCGACTGCCGGCCCGGTCGCATTATCCCGGCGGACCTGAACGGTCTGGACCCCGGTCCCAAGGTGCGAAAATTTCGCCGCGATATGGCGGATCGTTGTTCCGAAATCGACGTTGCGGTAGCCCGCCCAGCTCCACTGGTTCGTGAAGCGGATCCCGACGCCCGCGAAGTTGGTCGCCCAGCCGCTGTCCTTCGACTGCGGGTTAAACGTCACGCGCGGATTGCGCGTCGTCGTGACCGGGGGCGGGGAAGAAACCACGGGCGGAGGCAACGGCGGCGCGCCGGCCACGAACGCCGTAACGCCGTACTCGTACGCGCCAATGTCCGGGGCAGACCCCGCGTACCCGTTGGTGTAGGGCGACATCAGACGGCCTGTGTTGATCGCGGGAGAACCGGCCAATAGCTGATAATTGTGCGTAGACGTGCTGATGAACTTCGGATCGGTCCAGGAGAAGAGGTTATTGGTCTGCACCGCGCCGGGGCCGAACATCACGCCGCTGCTGAAAATGTTGTTGCACAACACCGACCCGGTCATCTCCTCATTGCCGCTGCTTTGCAGCCCGTAGCTGACTCCGATGAAGGTGTTGTTGACGATCGTGTCGTTCCAGCATGGCGGATTCATCTTCAGGCCAAAATCGACGTTCCACGTCACGTTGTGGTCCACGATGTAATGCTGCGAATAGTTGTCGAGGTAGACCCCCGCCGCCCCGAAGCCGCCCGTACGCACGTTGTAGCAGACGTTGTAGCCGATCTCGGTCCCCTGCCCGTCCGTGCCCCACGTGTAGATCGCGCCCAGGTCGGTCATCTGGAAACCGACGTCGTGGACGATGTTGTGCAGGATGTGGGACGCCGTCGTATAGCGCACGACGATGCCCGAGCGGCCGGCGTTGTAGACCGTGTTGTACAAAACGTTTTCGTTCGACCCGAGCGTGGTGACGCCCGCTTCGTCGCCCCCCTCGTAATCGACGTCGTGGATCACGCAGTCCTGCACGGTGTTGCCCGATCCGCCGAGGAATACCCCGTCGCCCGAGCTGTAGACGATGGTGCTGTATTGCAGCACGTTGTGGGTGCCGTTGAGGATGATGCCGGTCGTGTGCGGGTGATAGGCCGCGTTCCACGGATCGAGCGTGTCGGGCGAGATTCCGATGTCGTGTGAAACGTATTTCGCATTGAGATGATCGAGCACGATGCCGCTGGAATTCGCGTCGGTGTTGATGGTGTTCGCGAAAAGGCTGAAACCGTGGACGACAATGTTGGACCGCCCACTCAAATTAAACGCGTACTGCCGGGCCTTGGCTTCGATGACGTGAGACGTGGGGCTGTCGCTCGCGGGCGTCCACAGATTCAGCCGGCCGGTCGTGGGGTCGCGATACCATTCCCCCGCGGCGTCCAGTGCCTTGAACTTTCCCGTGAGATAAATGCGGTCGCCGCTGTGCGGCACCTCGTAGGAAGTAAGCTGCGAATAGGAGACCGTGAGGTAGCCGGGCCGGGAGGCCGTGACGGTGCCCGTCTGCGCGACCCATTTCGCGCCGGCCGAGAAGTGCAGGATCGCCCCCACCCACGTTCCCGCCGGGTCGATGAGCGCGGGAACACTGAACGTCACGGTGGAGAGCCCAGAGTCGGAGATGGTCGCGGTCGCTGAGGAATCGGTCGTCCAGACGGGGTGCGACACGTCGAGCGAAGTGTTGGGCCACCGCGCCTCGTTCACCATCTGCCCGTCAACGAACACCTGGTTATACCCCTCGCCCAAATCCCACGACTGCGGGGCCGAGTAGACCGCGTTGGCCGACTTCGTCCATCCGGTGACGGCGTCGGCGCCGTCGATCGTCACGCCTTCGTTGTTGTAGGGCGTGAAGGTGATGGGCAGGGAAGGGGTGCCGGAGCGAGGAGGCGTGACCGATTGGTGATAAACCCCGCCGCGGACGTAGACCGTATCGCCCGGCTGCGCCAGGTTGGCGGCGTGCTGGATCGTCGAAAAGGGGGAGGAGAGCGTGCCGGCATTGCCGTCCGAGCCGTTCGTCGCGACGTACCAGGCCGAGAGCAGGACCCGCGGCTCGAGGCGTTCGACGCCGCCCGAAGCAGATGCCTGCCCCCAACCCGGGCGGGGGAATCGGATGGCTCGCCTGGCTGGAGAATTCACGCAACACCTTCCCAAGTGCGATTGCGTGGGGCCGACAATGCGGCCCGCACAATCCTGATAAGCTATTCGGTTTAAAACGGCCCCTCGGACGGCGGAAAATATAGCCGCCCGCTCGCGGCCGAGGTTATCGGCCCCGAAAGAATTGAAATTAGAATACAGGCGTGACGTTAAATTGCGAGAGAATTAACGGATATTTCGCAGGCAAAAGTCGGGTAATCCCCACACCATAGTCCGACCGATCAATACGCTCGGTGTGTTTTTCAGAGCCGGGGCGTGTCGCCCCGGTCGGGCCCAAGGCCCGCTCTGGTCCCCTCTCCCTCGCACTCGGGGGAGAGGGATAGGGTGAGGGGCCGAGGGTGGAATTGCGCCGCGAGCAATCAAATCGCAACTCGACGTTTCGCCCCTCACCCCAACCCTGTCCCCCGAGTACGAGGGAGAGGGAGTTAATTCGGAGCTTCGCTCCGACCGGGCCGATACGGCCCGGATCTGAAGTCATCTCATCAGCTAGACTGCTCGGATTACTACCGATCGACGCTCGCCGTGCGCACGTCGGGCGTTTTTGTAACCGCGGCCACGCCCGGACGCTTCTCATCGCCATGGCGCTTGTGCTCGCTTGCTTCTTCGAGATGAATCCCCGCCTTCTCCAGCAGATCGCGCCCCTGCCCGGCTTCCAGCAGCAGCACCTGCTCGCCCGCGGCCAGCCCGTCGATGAGCTGTGCGAGCGTTTCGTTGGTCTCCCCCACCTTCACCGCCGCGGGCCGAACGTCTTCGCCATTACGGATAAATACGTAACTGCTCGACTTCTCCGTATACAGCGCCGCCAGCGGCACCGCCACCACGTCGCTCAGGCGATCGACGTACACCTCCCCTTTCACGCTGATGCCCGGCTTAAGATTCGGCGGCGTGTCGTCGAGCGTCAGCTCCACCGGGTATTCCCGCAGATCCGGGTTCCACCACCGCTGGCTGCTGTCGGCGACCGGGCTGATCTTATCCAGCGTTGCCCCGACCGGCCCCATCACGCCGGTGATGCTCACCACCGCCCGCTGCCCCGGCCGCAGATGCGTCACCTGCGACTCGTTCACCCGCAACACGGCCTTCATGGAAGTAGTGTCCGGCAGGCGCAGCAACGGCTGGCGCTCGCGCACCTGTGCCCCCTGTTCCAGCGGCTGGCCCGACCCGCTGGGCGTCGGCGCGTACACCACCAGCCCGTCCGCCGGGGCGGCGATCGTGCATGCTGCGAGCTGTTCCTTCAAATGCTCGAACTTCCGCTTCACGACCCGAAGCGCCTCTTCCTTCGTGTCGAGGTCCACCTGCTTTTGGCGGTGATTGATTGCATTTTCTTTTTTCGTGCGCTCCATCGCCTGCTCGCACTGCACGGTGTAGCTCTCCTTGCCGCGGAGGTCCATCTCGTGCGAGAAGCGGGTGAGCACGTCGAGGGCGGTCTTCGCCTTGCTCAGGTCATTGTCGCAGGTGGTGACGGAAAGCTCGGCCGCCTTCACGTCCGCCGCGGTGACGAACCCCTTGGCAAAGAGTCCCTGCGTTTGGCTCAGGTCGTCCTTCTTGTTCTTCAGCGTGATCTCCGCCATTTTCACGGCGGTGGAGTCGTCCGCCAGTTGCTGCGGATACAGGCCGTCGATGTACTGCCTCTGCGCGATCTTGGCGAGCTCGAGGCTCACTGCCGCGGCCTTCAGGTTGGCGTCGTTCTGGCTGTCCTGAATTTCCTTTAGCTGCTTGGAGGTCTCCAAATCCGCCTGCGCCTTTTGCAGGTCGATCGAGGTGTCGTCAATCTTCTGGCGGATAAGGGATGAGTCGATCTGAACCAGCACTTCGCCCTTCTTGACGAACGCGCCTTCCTTCACGACTTGCACGAGCGTGTTGAGCCCCTCGACCATGCAAACGACGTCGATGTTGTTCACCGCCTGGAGTTCGCCGTCCTTCTTCACCTTCACATCCAGGTCCACCGGCTGCACCGGGAAGAATTTCCCGGCCACCACATTCGGCCCCGCCTTCCCCGGCCGCCAAAACACATAACCCGCAATGAGCGCCCCGAGCGCAAGCGCCGTCACGACGACCCGAACGACCCATTTACGACTGGAAACGACGGAATTTGGATGAGAAACAAGGCTCATGTTTTCAATGCGGCCGCCGACCACCCGGCCGGGCCGGAAAAATCGTCGGCAAACTCCAAGTTATGGTGCCAAACCCAACCCACAGACCTGTCCGTCATTAGTACCTACACGCGATTCACTAATTTGTTCGGACAACGGCTCACGGGCTCGCCAGCGAAACTGCCGGGCGGGTAAAGTTGGGCGAATACGGACGTGCAAAGAGTTCCCACCACCGAGAAAAGCAAGAGAAGAGAGGAGAAGCGGGACGAGAGTGCCCCGCGAGGATGCCGATGGGAATCATTACAGCGGAAGCAACATTCGAAGGGCAGGCACCGGAGGCTGCGCGCATCGCGGACAAGGTCAAAGAAATCACCGGACTGCCAATGACGCTCGACGAGTCGGGGCCGGAAATCCGGGGTGATCTTTATTCTCTGCACGCGTACCTCGCACTCGCGCATTTTCCCAATCAGCGGATCGAGCTCACGGCATATCAGCCGGGGAGTGTGAAGGAGTTTCTCAAGACGACCGGCACCGACAGGTTTCCATTCGCACGCGTGGTGCGTGGCGCGAATGAGCCGCCCGGAACCCAAACAGTGTACGTCAAAGGCTACACGGGCCAGGAACCGACGCTGTTTTTTGCAACGAAGCTCTCGCTGGAGGCTCTTGGCGGTCGCCTT
This sequence comes from Phycisphaerales bacterium, assembly GCA_028288775.1. Classification (GTDB taxonomy): domain Bacteria; phylum Planctomycetota; class Phycisphaerae; order Tepidisphaerales; family Tepidisphaeraceae; genus RYN-428. Next base: position 17,341 of record JAQGHP010000357.1, read on the forward strand.
CGTAAGCCGACGGGTGAGAATGAGCGCCGTGAATACGGCAGCCGAATTACTGTTGCGGAATTGGAGCGCCGGCACCGAAAGTTAGAGCGACAATCGCTGCTCGCACTATCGCTCGGGGTCATCCTGCTACCGATTCTGCTGCCGCTCTGGGTGGCGTCAATCGTCTGGCATCTCGTAACGATGCCGTGGCGAATCCGGAAGGCAATCAAACTCGTCAGAAGCAATGCCGATCGCCCGTAGGATGCAACCTAATCAGGCTTCCTACCGCCCGGCGTCCGTCAGCTTCCGCGGATCCGGCAGTCGCTGATCCGATTCATATTGCGCATTCTTAGTCCGACCAGGATTCAGCGCCCGACCAATCGACCCCGCCTCCGGGTCCACGCGTAGCGTGCCGGTGTCGTTCAGGAACTGCAGCACCGACACCTGTAGCGTCGCGCGGGCGGCGCTGAAATTGTCCTGGGCCTCCAGCAGCGAGCTTTGTGATTCCACCACGTCGCGGGCGTTGACCGTGCCGCGTTTGAGGAGCTCGAGCGAATAATCCAGCCGGCGCTCGGCGAGGCGAATGCCGCGGCGCTGCAGGTCCAGTGAGACTTGCGCGGCGCGGATGCTTCTGGCCGCGGCACGCACCTGGGCGGCTACGTTGTCGCGCAGGTCGGTGAACGAACGCTGCGCCTGCTCGAACTGAATGAGCGCCTGCCGATAGACGTTGCGCTCGGCCAGCCGGTCCAGCGGCAGCCCAAGCGTCACGCCCGCGGAATACGTCGTGGCGCGGTCGTCCAGCGACTTGGCCGGGGTGGACAGCAGCGTGCGGTTGCCGAAGTTAGTCTGTGCCGTGACGTTGAGATCAGGCAACAGCCCGTTCTGCGCCACGGCGACCTGCCGCCGGGCGTCGTCGATCTGGTCCCGCGCGGTCTGCAGTTCCAGCCGGTAATGCTCGGCCATCGCTATCACGTCGAGCCCCTCGATCTGCGGCACGTTCACTTCCAGCTCCGACGGCATCGCGTCCAG
>JAQGHP010000038.1 GCA_028288775.1 Phycisphaerales bacterium
CCCCCGGCATCGCCGAGCGCAAGCCCGTCACCGAGCCCCTGCTCACCGGCATCAAGGCCGTCGACTCGATGATCCCCATCGGCCGCGGGCAGCGCGAGCTGATCATCGGCGACCGCAAGACCGGCAAAACCGCCATCGCCATCGACACGATCATCAACCAGAAGGGGATGGGCGTTAAGTGCTTTTATGTCTGCATCGGGCAGAAGGAATCGACGGTTGCGGCAATCGTGGACGTGCTCAAGGCGCATGGCGCGATGGAGTACACGACGGTGGTCGTCGCCTCCGCCGCCGACCCGGCCCCGCTCCAGTACATCGCCCCCTACGCCGGCTGCACGATGGCCGAGTACTTCATGTGGAAGGGCGAGGCGACGCTCTGCGTCTACGACGATCTTTCCAAGCAGGCCGCGGCGTACCGCCAGCTTTCGCTGCTGCTCCGCCGACCGCCCGGCCGCGAGGCCTACCCGGGCGACGTGTTCTATCTCCACAGCCGCCTGCTCGAACGCGCGGTAAAGCTCAGCGATGCCAACGGCGGCGGATCGCTCACCGCCCTTCCGATCATCGAAACCCAGGAAGGCGAAGTCTCCGCGTACATCCCGACGAACGTCATCAGCATCACCGACGGGCAGATCTACCTCGAGCCCGACCTGTTCTTCGCGGGCGTTCGCCCCGCCATTAACGTCGGCATCAGCGTCAGCCGCGTGGGCGGAAACGCCCAGACGAAGGCGATGAAGAAGATCGCCGGCTCGCTGAAGCTGGACATGGCCGCCTACCGAGAGCTGGAAGCCTTCGCCCAATTGGGAACCGAGCTCGACGCCGCCACCCAAAAGCAGCTCGACCGCGGCGCTCGGCTGGTGGAGCTGCTCAAGCAGCCGCAGTATCGGCCGATGGCGCTGGAGAACGAAGTGATCGTCATCTACGCCGGCACGCAGGGCTTCCTCGACGACGTCCCCCTCGCCCGCGTGGAAGAGTTCCAGAACGCGCTACTGGCCTACATCGACGCCCGCGCCCCGCAGGTCCGGCAGGCCATCGCCACCAAGAAGGAACTCAGCTCCGACGTCGAAGGGCCGCTGAAGGACGCCCTCAAGGCGTTCAAGACCACCGAATGGAAATAGACGCCGAAGAACTTTTGCGGCGCATCTCCGTCCAACCCGGCACCCGCCCTTTGATGAGGGCGGGTGCCGTCGTTAGAGGCCGCAGGACTCAAAATGCCCGATTAATTTACCCATATTGCCTAAGTTATCGGCCATAAAGGCAAATATTTGAGTCGATGACCACAAATAAACGCCTCGATTAGGCGTATACAATAGTAAGTAAACCACCGCTGTCTGAGCATCCTTGGGAATCAGCCCTTGCCGCAATCGGGGAAGTGTAATGAGTAGCATGAGTACAATCTTGGCCGAACCGGGCGATGCATTGCCCAAGACTTTGTTCGGATACGAAGTTTTGGATTACATCGGCCAGGGGGCCGGCAGCCGGATCTATCTGGTCAGCCACGCCGACACGCGGCAGATCTACGCGCTCAAGCACGTCGTCCGCAGCACCGAGCGCGACGAGCGTTTCGTTGAACAACTCGAAGCCGAATACGAAGTCGGTCGACTGGTGAACCACCCGGGCCTGCGCCGCTCGATCGACGTCAAAGTCAATCGCACGCTTCTCCGCAAGACCATCGACGCCTGCCTCATCATGGAACTGGTGGACGGCACTCCTCTGGAGGTCAACCCGCCGCGAAACGTGCTCGACAGCGTCGATTGCTTTATCAAGGTGGCCCAGGCGCTGCTCTCCCTGCATCAGCTCGGTTTCGTCCACTGCGACTTGAAGCCCAACAACATCCTGCGCAACAGCCTGGGCGAAGTGAAGGTGATCGACCTGGGCCAGGCCTGCAAGATCGGCACGGTGAAGAAGCGCATCCAGGGCACGCCCGACTTCATCTCGCCTGAGCAGGTCCGCTGCCAGGAAGTGACCGGTAAGACGGACGTGTTCAACTTCGGCGCGACGCTCTACTGGTGCCTGACGGGCAGGAAGCTGCCGACGCTCTTCAACATCAAGAAGGGCGAGACGAGCTTCCTGGTAGACAGCGAAATCCCCGCGCCCCGCGGCCTCAACCCCGCCGTGCCCGAGACGCTGTCGAACTTTGTGATGGAGTGCGTAAAGACCAACGCGGCCAAGCGCCCGGAAATGGCCGACTGTGCCCGCCGCCTCGAAATCATGGAGCACGCCCTCCGCCGCTCCGCCAACGCCGCCGCCCCCCGCGCCCTCGCCACCCACGGCGGCATGGTCGCGCAGGCGAGTTAAAAACCCCTCCCAAAAAACCAGATGCTGGGCCGCGAAGCACGCGTGTTTCGCAGCCCGGCATTGCCGTTTAGATAGAATCGATCCGACGATTTATATAAATGGCCTCCCCGCCGCGCAGCGCTCCTCCCCAGCCCCGGAGGGGCGAAAGACCTTAGCCCACGGCGCGAGCCGTGGGAATCGAAGAGGCCAAAGGCTTTCAGCCCCGGAGGGGCGTAAGAAGCGTTCGATTTTCGAGCGGCGGCCAGTGATCGGCAGGTGTGTTCGGAAACGTTTGATTCAGAGAGCCAAGGCGTGTCGGCCCGGTCGGACCGGAAGTCCGCACCGCACAACCGCACGCGTGGCGTTCCACCAGCGCACCGTCCGTACCGCCCTTCTTACGCCCCTCCGGGGCTGGTTGGTTGCTTTTGCCATTTTCCCACGGCTCCCGCCGTGGGCTAAGGTCTTTCGCCCCTCCGGGGCTGGGACCGGCGGTCGTATTCACATCACGTCCGCCCTTCACTGGCTCAACGGATCCTCCGGATAGCGATCCTTCAGCGTCTTGAGCAGCGCCTGGCTTTTCCCCGGGTCGCTG
>JAQGHP010000039.1 GCA_028288775.1 Phycisphaerales bacterium
GCGCCAGGCCTCGAATGGTAAGTTTCTCCCCCCGGCGCGTCGAGCGGTATGCGGCCCAGAGCGTCGCGACCGTGGCCATCATCACGAGCAAGAAGGCCAGCGCCCGTCCGATCACGGGGTGAGGGAAAAGTGCCGGGCCAATGCGCGGATCTTCCATTCGGACCAACGGCGGAAGGAACAATCGGGCGACAAAGCCTGCGATGCCGACGTTGGTCCCGAGCGTCGGGGGAATGCGACCCATGGGAGATCGCAAGTATCCGCAGGAGGGCGCCACGTTTGCCAGCCAGTCGTGCCACAGAGCGTGCGGAAGCAGAACCCACGAAAGCCCCCCGGCCAGCAGCAGAAGGGCAACCACCATGCCCGCCGCAACGAATTTGCGACGCATCACGAGCAGGGCGATGAATAGCACGGGATAAATTTTAAAGACACACGCGAGCGCCAGCGGCAGCGCCAACATCCAATCCGGCCGGTCGTACTTCCAGGCCCACCATGCCCCGCAGAGAAGCACCAGGACGAGCAGATTCACCTGTCCCAATTCAATCGTGGATGACACACCGCGGGAGTAGATGATGTACAGCGCGAGGGCCGCCGGCAGCACCTCGCACAGCACCTGCCGCGGGGCAAATCCGAGGATCTTCACCAGGAACACGTACACGACCAGCAAGAGGCAGGCATGATTGAGGACCAGCACCGCGACCTTTCCCATGTCGTAGGAAACGTGCGAGAGGGGATAGAACAAGAGCAGGCTGGGCGGCGGATATAAGTACGGGTAAATCCGCTGATTGGTGGGCGTTTCGCCTGGAACCGCGCTCGCGGCGGATAGCGGGGATTCCCGGCCCGCCAGAGACTTGCCGGCCGCGTCACTCAGCACGTTGGGGTCATACGGTGAACGCCCTTCGCGAAACGTCAACTGCGCCGCGGAATAGAACGACGGATAGTCGACATACGTCAATGACGAGAGCTTCGCCCCGAAGTAGTAGAGGAAGGGAAAGTAGAGAAAGACCAGCAACCATGGCAGGATCGTTCGTGATGCGTTGTCGTCGGATTGCGGATTCATGTGGCTCGCGGGTGGGGGAGGCCCACGTCAATTGCTGCGCGGAAAACGCCGTGGCCCGGAGCATAGCCGCACACAAATTATCCGCATACTCTGATTCGCCGCACAATCCATTCGGTGAGCCATCGCACTCAAACTTGATAGTCGAATGAATATATCTCGCAGATCATTGGCGTGGCGGCTCCTTCGGAAAGTGGCGCAGGATCGCCTCCAACTCGGGTAGCGCCAATCGATCCTTAAGCCGGTTCGCCGCCTTCTTGGCGGCAATTAGTGCATCGAGGTCGAGAACACGGCAATGAAACCCGCCCACGTCGATGGCCGCAGAATGCGCCGAGACTTCTTCGAAGCCGCCCACGCCTGAGACTTCGGATAAAAAGTCTATCGTGCCGAGATCGGTATCCAGGTAGAGATTGTTCAATCCGCGGAGGCGTTCGGGGTCGAGAGGCAGAGGCATCTTGTCCGGGCGCATTCTCAGCCGTGGGCGGATCTCCCGAAGCGCCGCAAGAATTTTGGACAGGTTGGGCTCGCCCAGACGTGCGCACACGTCAACGTCCTGCGTGGCGCGAGGAGAACCATGGATGGCCGCGGCGACGCCGCCGATCACCACGAACTCCACGCCTTCGTCACTCAGCCGTTTCAGCAGTTGCAGCAGCAGCGGGATCGAAGCCATAGCGCTTTTTCCGCAATCGACGTTGCAGCTCCATGAATTCCATCATCTCGCCGACCCTTCGCAATCGCTCGGCGGGGGTCAACGCGAGCATCGCGTCGATCAAGCTCAAGTCCACGTCCCCCGTCTCGTCCGTCGGTGGGAACGCGGGCTGGTCGGCGGGGTTGAACTCGGGCGATTTTTCTTCCGGTGCGGACATCCTTGCATCATACCCGATCTGCGATACAAACGCGGCGGCGAAGTACGCACCGATGCCCACGCAACGCTTAAAACTTACCGTCGCCTACCGCGGAACCCGCTACCATGGCTGGCAATCCCAGCCCATGATCGACACGTGGAAGGGCGAAACTCCGCCGCCCGGCGAAGGGATTCCCACCATCCAGGAGCAACTGCTCAAAGCGGTTACCGCCGTCGTGCGCCATCCCGTGCAAATCGTCGGCTCTTCCCGCACCGATTCGGGCGTGCATGCCAAAGGCCAGGTCGCCCATTTCGACACCGACCAGACGCAGATCCCATTGGAAGGCATGCGGCGAGGGATCAACAGCCAGCTCCCCGGCGACATCCTCGTCCGCCGAGTCGAGCCGGTACATGAATACTTCGACGCCATTCGCTCCACCACGCGCAAGCGCTATCAGTATTGCATCTGGAACGCGACAGACCGCCCGGTCTTCTTCAACGACCTCGCGTGGCATCGCTGGCACAAGCTCGACCGCGACGCCATGGCCGCCGCCGCGGCAAAGCTCGTGGGCGAGCACGACTTCGCCAGTTTTTGCCGGCCCGGCCACGGCCGTGAGAGCACGGTGCGCACGGTGTACGCCTGCGACGTTTCCTGCCGAGCACCCCGTGTCGTGATTGGTGTCGAGGGCAGCGGGTTCCTGTGGAATATGGTGCGAATCATCGTCGGGACGCTGGTGCAGGTTGGTGTCGGCCGATATACGCCCGAGGACATTCCCGCAATGCTCGCGGCAAAGGACCGCAACGCCGGTGGCCCCACCGCACCGCCGCACGGGCTTTATTTGCAATGGATCAAGTCCAAGCGGCTGGGTGAGATTCTGGCCGCCGTGGCTGAGAAGGAACAACGCGAAAGGGCAGCCGACGGTGTGGGGCAAGCTTGCGACGAAATCCCATCCGCTCCCGATGCGGGCGCGGACGTCAAACATACTTCCGAAGCCAACGCGGCGCCCCCCGGTTCTTCATCGCCATAATTTGGTACACTCCCGGCAGGGGTGAACTCAGGGCGGGCGTGGGCACATTCGCATGTGGGATCCGATCGACGGGGAAATGCCGAAATTCTGGGCGCCCAAGGCCAGCCGGTTCTGGTCAGTGGCGCTGCAGCCGCTCCGACGACACTACCTGCGCAACTATTACGGCATCGCCGACATTTCCATCGAAGGTGTCGAGCATCTAAAGAAGATATCGCCCGGCGACGGCGTGCTGCTCGCGCCCAATCACAGCCACGACAGCGACCCGCACGTGATGATGGAAGTCGGCCGCCGCCTGGGCCGCCACCTTTATTTCATGGCGGCCTGGCAGGTCTTCCGCGCCCACAAGGGCATCGACGGATTCGTCATGCAGCGCATGGGGGCGTTCAGCGTGGACCGCGAAGGGTGCGACCGTCGGGCGGTCCGCCAGGCGGTTGAGCTCTTATGCGGCGGAGAGTCGCTCGTCGTCTTCCCCGAAGGCGAGGTCTATCGCCTCAACGGCCGCCTTACTCCGCTGCTCGAAGGCGTGCCTTTCATGGCCCTCACCGCGCAGCGCGAAATCGAGAAGGCCGCTCGCGATTGCAGGGTGTGGGTCGTCCCCGCGGCCATTCGCTACCGCTACGTGGATGACATCCGCCCCCGCCTCGAAGAAGCCATGGCGCGCCTCGAAACGCGCATGATGCTCAAAGTTCAGCCCGGCACGCCGCTGCCGGATCGCATCGTGCGGTTCGGGGAGCTGATGCTCACGCTCAAGGAAAAGGAGCGAAAGGGCCATTCGTGCGAAGGGACCGGCGCGCTGCACGTCCGCGTCGCGAATTTGATCGAGCATCTCCTGACCAAGCGCGAGACCCAGCACCTGAAGAAGTGCCCCTCGGCGGATACCGTGCCGCTCCGCGTGAAGGCGCTTCGCCGGCATTTGATCGAAGTGTGGACGGAAGAATCCACGCCCGCCGACCAGCGCCGCGCCGCCCGCGAGGCGCTGGACGACGTGCAACTAGCCTTGCAACTTTACAGCTATCCGGGCGACTACGTTTCCGAACAGCCGAGCATCGAGCGGATGGCCGAAACGGTGGAGAAGTTCGAGGAAGACATCGAAGGGGCGGCCCGTCCCAAGGGCCGGAGAAACGCGACGGTGTTGTTCGGCGAGCCGATCGACCTCAAGCCGCATGCCACGGGCAACGCACGCCCCCGTGCAGTCACGGCCGAACTAACCCACCGCCTTGAAGAGACGATCCAATCGCTCATGGCAAAAGGGGACGCAGAGCTCTCCGCACGACAGGCGGCAACCTGATGGCATCGCCCATCTGATGGCTTAATGCCATGCGGCAAGTCGCAATAAGCCCCGTACGGTTCAACCCTTGAACCCTTAAACCTTCGAACTCTTGACCCGTAACTGTTGCACATTCCAACCGTTGACCCTCGACCTTGAACCCCGCTCGAAAATCGGCGAAAATCGCATCTCCCCGCAACAGGGGCGGAGCAGTGTCAATGCCGATCACCGTCACATGTAGTGGATGCGGCCGAAAGTCCGCGGTGCCTGACAGCGCCGCGGGCTCCAAGGCACAGTGCAAAGCCTGCCGAAAGATATTGACGATCCCCGGTGCGGCCAGGGCCAAAGTCTGCGTCACTTGCGGGACCGACGTTTCACAACGCAAGCGGACGAAGGACGCCGAAGGGAATTATTACTGTGAGCCCTGCTGGGCCGCCAAGGTCGATGCGGCCAGGGCGGGCGCCCCAGCGCCGGGATCGACGGACGATGACGCGGTCATGTATCCGTGCGGCGAATGTGAAGGGCTTTTCGCGGCAGACGAGGTATATGACGAGGGTGGCGGCGCGACGATTTGCCGCAATTGCTGGCAAGCGCGGGCCACCCGCGCCCCGGCAATTGCCGCGAAGGCGGGCGGCGCGCCCGCGGACCCTGACCTTCCGCCGGGCCTTGAGTTTTCCGCCGCCGAATTGGAAGGCACTTCGGCGTCGCCCCCGCCACTCCCTGCGGCGCAGCAGCCGTCTTCCGATCTGTTTTGCGAGGGGTGCCACCGGGTCTTCCCACCGGAGAAGCTCAAGCTCCAACCCGACGGCGCGGTCCTGTGTAAGCAGTGCCTGGTGGAAAGGAAGCGCGGGGCCAAGAGCGCCAGCCGCACTGGCCCGGCAGCCAAACCGGCAGCCAATTGGCGTGGGGGCAGTTCCCGCGGGAGCCACAACCCCGCGATCGTGTGGGGCGGGGGAGGGGGCGGAATCGCGGCCATCATCCTGATCCTGCGGCTGGGCCTTCGTGGATGCATCATGTACGAGCACTCCAACAGCCACGACTCCGACAACCGCCGCGAAACCTACCCCACCAGCGTCGAACCCACTACCTCCGACCCCACTCGCCTGCACCTCCGGGCCGAATGAAAATCGTCCATGTCATCACGCGCCTGATCGTCGGCGGGGCACAGGAAAACACGCTCCTCTCCTGCGAAGGGCAGCACGATCGCGGCCACGAGGTCACCCTCATCACCGGCCCGCCGCTGGGCCCCGAGGGGTCGTTGATGGAGCGGGCGACAGGCTACGGCTACCGCGTCGAAGTGCTCGACGCAATGCGCCGTTCCATCCTCCCCCTCAAGGACTGGAGCACCTACCGCGCCCTCACGCGCCGCTTCCGCGAGCTCAAGCCGGATGTGGTCCACACGCACAGCAGCAAGGCGGGGATCATCGGCCGCCGGGCGGCGCACAAGGCGCAGGTGCCGGCGGTCGTTCACACGATTCACGGGCTGGCGTTTACCGCGTCCACCTCACGGCTGGTGAATTACGCCTACCGCCTCGCCGAGAAATCCGTCGCCCCGATCACCACCCGGATCGTCTGCGTCGCCGATGCGATGCGCGACCAATCCCTCGCCGCGGGCGTCGGCCGGTCAGAGCAGTACGTCACCGTCTACAGCGGCATGCAGACCGCGCCCTTTCTCCATCCTCCGGTGTCGCGGGCGCAGTTGCGCCGGCAACTGGGGCTGGCGGATGATCACGTGGCGGTCGGAACGATCGCCCGGCTGTTTCACCTCAAGGGGCATGACGATCTGCTCGCCATCGCGCCCGAATTGTGCCGCAAGAATCCGAAGCTGCGGTGGCTGTGGGTGGGCGACGGCTTACTGCGCGCCGACTTCGAGCGCCAGATCGCGGCGATGGGCCTTCAAGACTACTTCATCCTCACCGGCCTCGTGCCGCCGACGAAGGTGCCGGAGCTGACCAACGCCATGGACATTCTCGTTCATCCCTCGCGCCGGGAGGGATTGGCGCGGGCGCTGCCGCAAGGCTCGCTGGCGCGTTGCCCGGTGATCGCGTACGATGTGGACGGCAACCGCGAGGGCGTCATCGACGGCAAGACGGGCTACGTCCTCCCCGCTTTCGACCGTTCGCGGCTGGCGCAAACGCTCGAACAATTGTCGCAAGACCCGGATCTGCGCCGCCGAATGGGCGAGGCGGGGCGGGAGTTTGCCCTCGGGCGTTTCGATGCGGCGGTGATGGTCAAAGCGCTGGAGAAAATTTATGCCCAGGCCCTTGCGGTTGCGTCCGAGTAAGCGGATCGGAGAGAATCTCTACAACGGGACGGGGCGAAACGGAGATACAACTCATATGCCGACCGCGCGCACCAGCCCATTCCCGCTTCGCCGGGCCGTCCTGAAAACCATCGTATGTTGCACGACCATTCTGCCCATCGCGGCGGGCGGCGCTGAACCGCCCAAGTCGCCGGTGAAAATCGTCTTTCTCGATCAGGTCACGAAGATCGAGGCCCAGGTCGCGACGCTGCTCCAGCGTCACTCCGAGGCGGCGGGGCCGGAGTTGCCGCTGCTGGACCTGCAAATCGACCTGCGCCTCGTCGAGCGGTGGATGCTCGCCAAGGCCGCGGAAGCGCCGCCGGACAGTCCTTTGCCGGCGGCGGTGGCGCTGCGCGTCGCCACGCTCGACTCGGCCGGCAAAGCCATCTCCCGACGGCTCCAGGTATCGCTCAACGCCCTCACCCCCTTGCAGCTCGACGGCCTTTCCAAGCTGCATCAGCTCACGTACAAGCTCCCCGAAATCAAGGACGTTGGCGTGCTCGACGACGTCTGCAAGGCTGTCGGCACGGACCTCATCCTCGCGGCTAACACTCTGCCCGCCGAGGCGAAGAACATGCCGTCCATGCGCCCCGCGCCCGTCCCAGAAACATCGCACCCCGACGCCGCCGCGGCCCCGCGCACGCTCGCGGAGCTTTCCACGCAGGCAACTGCCGCGAAGGTTTCACCCGCGCTGAAGCGCGAACTGACTGCCCTCGCCGCGGCAGCGACTTCCGCCGCCAACGACCCCAAGGCGCAGGAAGACGCCGCCGCCCTGTACGAAATGCTCAGCGCCGCCGACGATCTGGCGGATGGCATCGAGCACGGCACCGGGCTTGACCCGGTCAGCCGCGGCAAAATCGAGCAGCAACTGGTCGAGGGCCTCGCGTTGTTCACCGATGTCCGCACGCGGCCGATCGGTCGCGGACGCCTCGACACCCTCGGCCGCTACCGAGCCACGCTCGCGCGGGTACAGCGGCTGGGCGTTCCCCCGGCGCTCCGCGAAAAGCTGGCCCCGACGTTCGTCTGGGTCCAGCAGAATCCGGACAAGGGCGGGCATGTGCTGGAGGCGGTTGAAAATTATCTCGGCCAATGCGCCCGCGCGGACGCGCGAAAGGAAGCCGCGCCGCTCCCGCCGGCCCAGCGCAAGACCGTGGACGGGATGCTCCGGCAATTCGCGACCCATCGCGCCGGCTTCCTTGAGGACGCGGCGGACCTGGGTGGTTCCGGCATTCTCTCCACCGGCCCGGCCAACCTCACCACTCACGTGGACGCCATGCGGCAACTGTTGGACTCCGTTGAAGGCATCGAGCGCCTGCCGCGGGCGATTCAAACATTGGCCCTATACAAGCCCAAGCCCGCCGGGGGAATGGACAAGCGCGCGCAGGCGGCGGTGGCGGACATGGGTTCGCCCATCCCGTCGGCGGGCAAGGAGACCTCGGCGCGCTTCATCGCCGATGTCGAGCAGGTCGCGCAGCTCGCTGACACCATGGCCAAGCCCCCCGCAGGAATTCCCCCCGCCGTGCTTAAGGCGTTCACGCACGACCGCCTCGCGGCCGTTGACGCGAGAAAGAACGCAATGATCGGCGGCCTGTCCTCGCAGCTCGCCGCGGGCAAAGAACCCGATCGGCTGGACATCTCAAAGCTGCAAACGCTCAAGGCCATGCTCGATTCGTTGCAGGAAGCCGCGGAAGTACATGCGGCACTTTCGCAGGCCGAGGTCCTGACGCGGTGGGTGGATTGGTCGATCGGCGCGGAGCAGTTCGGCGCGTTGTTAGCGCCGTACGAGGAGGCGACCGCCGGTGCGTTCGACGGCTTGGCGGATGACAACATCACCCCCGTCAGCCGCTGGCCCGAAGCCCGCAAGCGCTATGCGCCGCTGATCGCCCTGGCAAAGGAAGTGGGCCAATACGCCACCCCCTGCGCCGCCTTCCCCTCCGGCCTTCCCGGCGACCTCGCCCGCCTGCTGACGCCGATCAACAACCAACCCTTCGCCTTGGAGCGCAATGCCAGCCTCGCGGTCGGCATCTGGCAGCGCTATTCCGAAACCGCCGATCAGCGGTCCGCGGACGCACTCTTCGAATCGATGCTCGCGAAGTTGAGAAAGGACCTGCAACTGCCGGAATAGCCGATGCCGGTCGTCGCGAATATCTTCGCGGTATCGTGTACCGTCGAATTCCAAGGCTCAGATTTCGAATCGCAAATACCTCCCTCTCCGCTTCCCCGCTACAATCCCGCCATGGCATCCATTCTCGTCATCGGCCCGCATCCCGACGATCAGGAACTGGGCATGGGCGGCTCCATCGCCCGGCTCGCAGGGCAGGGGCACCGCGTGCATCTTGTGGATATGACCAACGGCGAGCCCACGCCCCTGGGCACCCCTGAGCGGCGGGCGAAGGAAGCCGCCGCGGCGGCGAAGATCCTCGGCGTCGAGCGCACGCTCCTGGGCCTGCCCAATCGCGAAGTGGTCCACACGCTTGACGCGCGCCATCGCCTCGCCGCGGTCATCCGCCGGCATCGGCCGAATTGGATGTTCGTCCCGTACCCGATCGACGCCCACCCCGACCACGTCGCGACGACCCGCATCGCCGAGGACGCCCGCTTTGACGCCAAGCTCACGCGCAGCGCCATCCCCGGCGAGCCGTGGCACCCCAAGCGGATTATCTACTACTACTGCACACACCTGATGATGAACTTCCAGCCCGTCTTCTTCCTCGACGTGAGCGGGCAAATGGAGACGAAGATCGCCGCGGTGCGCGCGTACGAATCGCAGTTCATTGAGAACAAAAGCCCCGTTGTGGAAATGGTGCGCACGATGAACGCCTTCTACGGCGGCCGCATCGGCACGCCATACGCCGAGCCGTTTTTCACCTACGAGGCACTGGGCTTCGGTGGGCTCGATCAGCTCGTATGATTCCACTCGACAACGCCGGGCTATGGCTTGGCACGGACAATGCGCAGCGCGACGTCCTCACCAAACGCGATCGCGAGTGTTGCTTCGCCGCCGGCGTGATCGAGAGTCTTGCTCGACTCCGTTTCACCGGTCTTCGGACTGATCCAATCAACTTTGTACGCGCCTGCGGGGAGGGAGAAGTTGACCGCGAGCTTCGCGCCGCCGTGAAAATAAAACGCGTACGCTTCGCCAGGCTTCGACAGGCCGTGAGCGGTCGTTCCCTTCGGCAATGGTGATTTGATTGACTCGTGATCGGGCTTAAGCCCGACGAAATCGAAGCCCCCGAGAAAATCCCGGAGGATGCGAAACTGCTTCCGCAGCGCCGGCCCGCCCCCGCCCGGCTGCTTCGCAGGGAGCTCGAACGTGCCGTCCTCGTGGCCGACGGTAAAGGAATAGTCGAGATGGTCGAAGCTCCCGCCGCCGGCGAGGAAGAATTCCCACGCCTCCTGCCGGTAGATTTCGTCGCCCGTGCCTTTGAAGCCCGTCTCATCGTCGGCGATGACCTTGTCCAATCCAAAATTCACGCTAACCGCCTCCGGCGGCGTCGCGTAGTGAAAATTGAAGATCGACACGCCGGGGTTGGGCATCTCGATTTTCTTCGAGCCGTTCGCGATGTTCTGCGCGACCAGATGCCTTCGCGGCAGATCCTTTTCCGCCTCCGCGAGCGTATCGAGAATGCGGTATTGCCAGTCGAGGGCAACGCCACCGAAGTAAGGCTCGTTGCAGATTTCATAGTAGATGTTGTCGAAGCCCTTCAATTCCCCCGCAATCTTCCGCACCATCGCCTGCTGCGTTTCCAGCAGCCTGCCGTTATGGAGCGTGTTCGCGTCCGTCCGTGGAAGGTCGCCGATGGAGTTGATGTTGTTGCGGGCATTGAGCGGGCTCAGCGCCCACTGGCCTTCATCGTAGTAGGGGCAGAAAAGGACGACTTCAACCACCACCCCGCGCCGCCCGGCCTGGGTGATGTAGTCCTTCAGGCGGGTGAAGTAGGCTTCGTCCCACTTGCCCAAATCGAATTTTTTGCCGCCCCCGGCGTAGCCGTCCGCATCGCTTCTGGCCCACGGGCATAAGAACCGTGTGCCCTCCGGCGCGAGAGTGTTCTTCGCGATGTTGAACGCGCCCGAAGGCTCACAGTACGCGCCGGTGAACAGGCGCGTGAGGTTCATCCCGTCCTTCTGCAGCGTGTCGAGATAGCGCATCGTATCAAAATCGGCATTAAGCACCGCGCCGTAATGCTCGGTCGATCCGAGAAGAAATGTGGGCTTCCCGCGGAAGAGAAAATAGTGCGGGTTCGCCGGGTTCAACGCCAGCGGCGCGGTCGGCGATGCGTCGGCGGCACGCGAAGTTGGAGAGAACGACAGGGCGGTAATCACAGAAGCAAGAATAAACGAGAGAAAGAAATACGGGTTGATTCGAATGAAGTGGTTCATGGACCCACGATAATGCCGCACCGGCGGGGCGGGCACAATGTTTTATTCCGCGGTTCCCACGATCTGCCCGTCTCCGATTAGCCGGCACGCGCGTGATGGTTCCGACGGTCTATCTTCAGTTCCCTCCTCCGGTACTCCGGGGGAGGGTTAGGGAGGGGGCCGCTGGGTCAATTGTCGAAAGATCGTCTTCTGCACCACACGTGCATCGCCTGCGAATCCGTGCCCCCACCCCTGCCCTCCCCCGGCGTACCGGAGGAGGGAGAAGGACCACGCCGAAACTTTCAGGCACTCCACAAGTCGAGCTTGCCACATACTGGCCTTCGGATTTCGGCGGGCTACACTCGCAGGCTTATGAACGCGGACGATGATGCGAGCACTAAGCGGCCCGCCCCTCCCAATCCAAAAAACGCTGGCGATCCGGGCCTGTATTTCGCCGCGGAGCGCACGCACCTCGCATGGATCCGCACCGGGCTGGCGCTGATGGGCTTTGGGTTTGTGGTCGCGCGGTTCGGTTTGTACCTGCGCGAATTGGCGGCGGTGCAGCATGCGGTGCCGTCGCACCAGCCACGGGCCTCGTTGTGGGTGGGGACGGCGCTCGTGCTGCTGGGCGTGGCGGTCAACATTATCGCATCCGTGACGCACGCTCGATTCGTCCGGCGATTCGCACGCGGCGAGATTCCGACGCCGCCGCGATTCTCGCTCGCGATCGGCGTCTCCATTACCCTTGCCGTGATCGGTACGGCGATGACCGTCTATTTGCTTCTCGTTCACTAGGCGATTTTCGATTTGGCCTTGGCGGACCGAGGGGTCTACACTTCTTCAGGGAGATGCGGCAAATTGCTCGCCCCGATGGTTCCTCTTGAGGCACGTCCATGACCTCGAACCCCTCTGATGCGTCCGGTCCTACGAATGGTTTGATCACGGTTCCCTCCGCTCACCCCGCCGCCCGCACCCTCGATAGGCTGGAAGCGACACTCGCGACGAAGGGAATTCACGTGTTCGCCCGCATCGACCAGTCCGCCGGCGCAACTGCCGCGGGCCTGCCCCTGCGCCCGACGATCCTGCTGATCTTCGGCAACCCGCAAGCCGGCACGCCCCTCATGCAGAGCAATCAGGTCGCCGGCATCGACCTCCCGCTCAAGGCCCTCGCCTGGGAAGACGACGCCGGCCGCTCGTGGCTCACGTACAACGACCCGGGATACACCGCCGACCGCCATCGCACCAGCGACCGCGCACAAGTCGTCGCCGCCATGCGGCAGGCCCTGCAATCCCTCGCCGCGGCGGCCACCGCGCCTTAACCCTGGCATGCCCTTCGTCGCCCGCGCGAGCCGGATCAAACTCCCGCCTCATCGAAAGATCATCAGCACCATAATCGTCACCAGGAACCTGACGACCCACAGGACAATCATGAACGCGATCGCGTACGGCAATTCCAGTTCGAATAGCCAAACGAGCAGTGCGTACAAAGCGATCAGTGACAGAAGCCAGCCCAGCCACGGAATGGTGCCCAGCGCGCCCGCGAACAGGTAGATCGCCGTCAGTTTGAGAAGGGCGGAATTGAGTTCCCCGAAGGATTGCTGGGTGATGGCCGCGGTCGCATACGCCGCCAGGAGCATCAGCGGCACGCCGATCAACACCGACACCCCCGCGATCCCCATGGCAAGGGCCGGCCCTTTTGGCCCGGCCATCGCGAAGCCTGCCACCGCGTAACCCAGAAACCCCAGGATGATCAAAACAATCGGAGCCCGTTTCTCGGTTGCCGCATCTGCCATGGCATACCCCTTTCAATGTGGAATTGAGTAACTTCTGTTCTGCCCGAATATCTCTTGCCCGTTCCTCCGCAAGAGTACGATTCTTACGTCCACATGTCTCGGGGACGCACCCAAAATTCCCTGAGCGCCTCCATATCTCAAGGCCGCGGCTTCGACACCGCCGGGCTGTCCGCATCCAGGAACCGCAACAGCGCATCCTTCCATTCCTTCGCATATTCCACGCCGACCCGCTTGGTTTGAAGAATGCGCGCGGGCTCCGCTTTGCCTTTGGTCAGGAACAGCGTATCCCCCGTCAGGTCGAGCCCATTCTCAGCACGTTTCACCTGCATCGCCCGCGCGAGGCGGCCCGGCCCCGTGAGATTCGCCTCCCACCCGTCCAACGGTTCCGCGGCGCGGAGCAGCACCGCGGATGCCTCTCCCGTCTTTCCCGCCACGATGTTCAGCATCTCGTGCATGCCGTAAATGAAATAGACGTACGCATGGCCCGCCGGGCCGAACATTACTTCGGTGCGCTTAGTCCGTCCCTTGGAAGAATGGGCGGCAAGGTCGTGCGGGCCGAGGTATGCCTCCGTCTCAACGATCCGCGCACGATATTCCCGGCCATCCGTGCGGCGCACGAGGATCGTTCCGATCAGCGCCGGCGCCAGCTCGATCGCGGGCTGGGTGAAGAATGTATGGCCGAGCTTTCGCATATTCGGGCGTTTCCTCGTCGCGATAATAAGAGCCCCCAACAGCCCGCAACCAACGCACCTGCGTCCGCTCGCACGGCGACGGTAGCTACGCTTTGCGGTATCGTACCCGACGACGAAACGGACCCATGACCATCGACCCCATCGAACTCGAGCTCCTTCGCAATCTCTTCGAGGCCGCCGCCGAAGAAATGGGGATTACTTTGCAGCGTGTGGCGTTCTCCGCCAACATCAAGGAACGGCGGGATTTTTCCTGCGCGCTGTTCGATCCTTCCGGCGAATTGCTCGCCCAGGCCGCGCATATTCCCGTACACCTTGGGTCGATGCCCGCGTCCGTGCGGGCGGTGCTCGGGCGATTGGGGGCGCTGGAGGAAGGGGACGCGGCGATCGCGAATGATCCGTTCGCGGGGGGCACGCATCTGCCGGACATCACGATCGTTTCCCCGGTTTTTCACGACGGCGTCGTCGTCGGGTACGCGGCAAACCGGGCGCATCACGCGGACGTGGGTGGCGTCAGCCCGGGGTCGATGACCCTCAGCCGGCATATCGATGAGGAGGGGATCCGCATCGAGCCGGCGCTGCTGTATCGGCGGGGGGTGCGAGACGAGCAATTGCTCGGGCGGATTCTCGATACCGTGCGCACGCCCGATGAGCGGTTGGGTGATCTCGACGCGCAGCTCGCCGCCAATCACGTCGGCGCGATGGCGCTGGGCCGGATGATCTCGCGGCACGGGGCCCAGCGCGTGCGACGCTATGGGCAGGCGCTGCTCGATTATGCGCAGGCGTTCATGGCGACGACGGTGGCCGCGATCCCCGACGGGGAGTACCGGTTCGAAGACGCCATGGATGACGACGGCACGGGGCACGGGCCGGTGGCGATTCGGGCGACGGTGCGCATCGCGGGGGACCGTGCGACCGTGGATTTGCGGGAGAGCGCCGACCAGGTGGCCGGCTGTATCAACTGCCCACAGGCGGTGGCACGGTCCGCCGTGTATTACTGCTTTGCGTGTTTGCTCGACGCGGGCGTGCCGCTCAACGGCGGGTGTTTCCGGAACATTGAAGTGCTCACCCGGCCGGGAAGCGTGGTGGACGCGCAATACCCCGCGGCAGTTGTGGCGGGGAATACCGAGACGAGCCAGCGAATTGTCGATGTGGTGCTGGGCGCGCTGGCACAGGCGCTGCCGGGCAGGATTCCTGCCGCCAGTTGCGGGACGATGAACAGCGTGGCGCTGGGTGGCGAAGGCTGGACCTATTACGAAACGATCGGCGGCGGCAGCGGCGCGGGGCCGGACTATGACGGGGCATCCTGCGTGCAATGCCACATGACCAACACGCTCAACACGCCGGCCGAGGCGTTGGAATTGCAGTACCCGCTGCGTGTCCGACAATTCGAGCGGGCCGCTGAAACGGGTGGAAGCGGCATGCATCGAGGCGGCGACGGAATCATTCGCCAAATTGAAGCCCTGGCGGAGTGCGAAGGAACGCTTCTGGCCGACCGGCGAAAATCACACGCGTACGGATTGGCGGGAGGAGGGCAAAGCGCGATTGGCCAGGACTCAATTCGCCGGGCCGCGACAGGTCGGGACGATTACTTTCAGAGCGGCAAGGTCCGCTTTTCCCTTCGTCGCGGAGACCAATTGACCGTTCGCTCGCCCGGGGGTGGGGGATGGGGAAACTCGCGATAGCACGAAACTTTTTACGCCGCCGCCCGGCCTTCCTTGCGGGTCAAACCTTTGGCAAGTTTTGGATGTGATACGATAATGCGCAGTGGAGGTTGGCATGAGAGTCCTTGTCATTGAGGACGAGCCGGATTTGCTTTCGGCGCTGGCGCAGTCTCTTCGCGAAGCGGGGTATGCGGTGGACTGCGCGGAGGAGGGGTGCGAAGGGCTCTTCAAGGCAAGTTCCGGCGGATATGACGCGGTGGTGCTCGACCTCATGCTGCCGGGCCTGGATGGGTGGACGTTGCTGCGGGAACTGCGCAAGTCACAGACCGTCCCCGTGCTGGTCCTCACCGCCCGCGATGCGCTGCCCGATCGGGTGCGCGGGCTCGATGCGGGGGCGGACGATTACCTCACCAAGCCTTTCCAATTGGCCGAGCTGCTGGCGCGCCTCCGCGCGCTGATCCGTCGGGCGGCGGGGAAGGCTTCGCCGCGGATCGCGATGGGGGAATTGGAAATTGACACCGCGGCCCGCGTGGTCTGGAGGGATGGGGAGGCCGTCCCGCTTACGCCGCGGGAATACGCGCTGGTCGAGTTCCTCGCCATGCACAAGGGCGAGCTCGTCACGCGAACGATGATCTACGACCATCTATTCGACGAGGAGGACGATTCCATGTCGAACCTCGTGGATGTCCACGTCTCGAACGTGCGTAAAAAGCTCGGGAAGGATTTCATCACCACGCGGCGGGGCGAGGGGTATCTGATTCATGCTTAGGTCGATCCGCTGGACCCTGCAGCTCTGGCACGCCGCGATTTTGGTCGCGGCGCTCGCGGGCTTCGGTGCGGCCACCTATTACCAAGTGAGCCGGTCGCGATTTCGCGAAGTCGATACGGAATTGATGGGTGCGGCGCAGGTGTTGGTATCGAAGCTCCGCCCCCCGCCGCGGACGGACGGGCCACCGCCCCGTCTCGTTCGGCCGCTCGGCGCGGAAGGTCCGGGGCCCCGCGGGTCGGGCGAAGGCCCGCAATATTCCGTCGATGATGGTCGTCCGCCCCCCGGCGAACGCGGGCGGCCGCCGCACGGGGAAGGACCGCCCGATAGGGACGGCCCGCTCCCGGGCTACGATCCGCGTCTTCCCGACCCCGATCGGCGTCCCCCCAATCCCGACCGGCCGCGCCCGCGCGACGACCGCCCGCCGCCCCCCGAAGGCGAGCGGCTCGGCTGGCGTGCGGCAACGGTGCGCGATCTGGAATTGCCTGCCGGCTTTGTCGAGCACGTTGGCGAAACCGAAGGTGAAAAACCGTACTTCATCGTCTGGCAGAACGCTTCCGACTTGATGAAGGCATCAGGCGTGGCCGCGGCAGGCAGAGTGCCTACGCCGGTTGTGGCAGGGGCGCCGAACAACGGCTTGGGGCCGTTCTCAATCCTGCGGCGCGACGGCCTGCGGGAAGTCCTTCTGCCGGGCCCGGCAACTATGCACGTGCTGGTCGGCCGATCGGTGCGGCACGAACAAGAGCGCCTGCGGCAACTGCTTTTTCTGCTGACGGGCACCGGGGCAGGCGTGCTTGCGGTGGGACTGCTGGGCGGATGGGTTCTCTCGCGGCGAGCGGTGCGGCCGATCGAATCAATCACCGCAACGGCTGGTTCCATCTCCGCCGCCAACCTTTCCGGGCGCATCGACCCTCGCCGCGTGCCCAGTGAATTGGAGGCGCTGGCCACGGTGCTCAATGCCGCGTTCGCCCGGCTGGAGGCGTCTTTTGATCAGCAGACTCGCTTCACCGCGGACGCGTCTCACGAGCTGCGAACGCCGCTGGCGGTGATCCACTCGCACGCGGAGCTGGCCCTGACCCGCGAGCGCCCGGCCGCCGAGTATCGGCAGACGATCGAAACGTGCCTCCGCGCCGCCGGTCGCATGAAATCGCTGATCGAGTCGCTGCTCCTGCTGGCCCGCGCCGACTCAGGCCGGCTCGAGCTGGACGCCCGCCCGCTCGACCTGGGCAACGCTGCCGAGGATTGCGTGAACATGCTCTCCCCGCTGGCCGCGGAGAAGGGAATCACCGTCGAAGCGAATATCGCGCCGGCGAAAGTGACGGGCGACGCCTCCCGCATCGGGCAGGTGGCGACGAACCTCATCGCCAACGCCATCCGCTATAACCGCGAGGGCGGCACGGTAAACGTCGTCACGGCCACCGATGGCCCTGACGCGATGCTCCTCGTCTCCGACACGGGAGTGGGAATTTCCGCCGAGGACACGCCGCACGTTTTCGAGCGCTTCTTCCGCGCCGACAAGGCCCGTTCCCGCGCCGTTGGCGGTAGCGGCCTGGGGCTGGCGATCTGCAAGAGCATCGTCGAAGCGCACGGCGGAACCATTTCCTTCGCCAGCGAAGTGGGGAAGGGTACGACGTTCACGGTGCGATTGCCGGCCACTCGTTAGACGAGTCACGCGGCTATCGCCATGAATCACGGGCGAGCCGCCCGTGCAACGGCACGTTCAAGTTCCCTTTGCCGTAACTTGTTGGTAAATCACAAGAGAGTTTAATCCTGCGCGCTGGGCGGTATGATGCCTCCCGGCAGGAACCTCCTCGACACATTTCCGCGCCGCGGCTTTGTCTTTTGAGTGGTCGGCGGGCCTTCCACATTCGGAGCACGGGCATGACACAGGTCGCGACAGAGCAGTGGGCTTCGGATGCCGATCATCCGCAGGGCGCGACCACGCCCGGCATCACCGCGCATCGGCCGGCGGAAAGCCTCACGCCACAGAAACAGCAGGTCCTGCTGACCTTTCACCGGACGTGCTGGGAGGAAATGACCTGGCGGCGGAACGCGGGGTACCGCACCGTCATCCTGGGCCTGGCCTACTGCGGGCTTTTGCTGGCTATTGTGGCCTATCATCCGTTAAGTCTGCACGTGCGGCTATGCCTTGCCGCGGTGATGGCGCTGGCCTCGGGATTCGGGGCGGGATATCTCACGGGCAACTATCGCGACTACATGGCCGCCGCGGGACGCATGGTGCGGATCGAGGATTATCTCGGGGCGTTCGACGAAGACTATCTCGGCAACATGGGCGCCCTGATGCCCGAGGCCCGGCGGACGTGGCCCAACACGCCTCTCAGCCATGACATGGTCTGCCTCTGGTCGGTCATCACCTTTGCCGCCGGGGGCTTGGGCACCGCCGCGGCGCTGCTGCTGATGTAATTGCGCCGGCCATGTTCCGCTCATGTCGCGACCGCGCAACGCCGATAAGAAGGGGGAGCAACGCTATGGCCATTCAGATGATTTGCCCGAATCTCCGCTGCCGCAAGTTCCTTTCGGTGCCACCCGAGGTCCGAGGGAAATTGGTGAAATGCCAGCACTGCCAGCAAATGTTTCGCGTCCCCGACGCCGCGAAAAAGCCCGAGCCGGCCGTCGCCAAAAAGGCGTAACGCCGCGCATTCATCTCGCCAGGAATTCGCGCGACAGCCTCCGTCGCCGAGCCACGCCCAATTGACTTAAGCGCCTTTGCACGCCAGCCGCGGACTGACGTATCATGCCCGCATGGCCGACCCGCACTCGCAGCCTTCAACCCCCGCTCCCATCCTGGAATACGCTTCGATCCGCCCGGCCCGCGCCCCGTTCCTGACGCGATTGGGCGGTAGCCTGGGCCTCGCAGGCTGCTGCGTGGGCCTGCTCGTCTTTCTCGTCGGCTGCGCCGGTTTCAACGCGGCAATGGGGTTCTCGCCCATCCCCCTCATACTGGGCGCGGCAGGCATCCTCCTCTCTCTCGCCGGCGGCCTCACCGAGCACGAACACCTCCCCGAAGACACGGCAGTCCTATCCGCGGTATTCACGAGCGCCCTCTCGCTGATCGGCGGGGCCGCGGAAATATCGGTGTGGTTGGCCTGGCGGTAAACCCGCGCGGTGCGAACCGCGAGGTTGCCATGGGAAGGCGAGAACACAAGCAAGAGTAGTACGCGCTCTCAGAGCGCGATCCTACTCTTACTCTTAATCCTACTCTTACTCCCCTTTATTTTAGTTATGCCGAGCGAACTCGAGGTTCGCCCTAGGTTTCCAGCCACGCCGCAAGCAAATCGATTGCACTCTGCAAATCTTTGCGGTGGATCGTTTCGGTGACCGTGTGGATGTAACGGGTGGGAACCGACAAAGTCATTGTCCGGAAGCCTCCCCGGCTGCGCTGCATGGGGCCGGCGTCCGTGCCGCCGCGGGGGAGGATGCTGAGCTGGCAGGGGATTTCGCGCTTCTTGGCGATGGCTTCGAACTCGTCGATCATCGAGCGGTCGCTGATGGTCATCGAGTCCATGATGGTTAGGGCGCAGCCGTCGCCCTGTTTGGTGACGCGCTCGTCTTCGGGGACGCCGGGGGTGTCCACGCAGAGGGTGGTGTCAATGGCGATGGCGATGTCCGGCTCGGTGGCGTACGCCGCGGGCCCCGCGCCGCGGCAGCCGACTTCCTCCTGCACCGTCGCCGCCAGCACCACTTCGTACTTGATGTTCTTCGCCTTGCGCACGGCCTCGATCGCGACGAACGCCGCGACGCGGTTGTCGAGGCATTTGCCGCTGACGCACTGGCCGATCTCGCTGAACTCCTGGATCAGCGTGACGGGGTCGCCGATGCGGACTTTTTTCTTCACCTCGTCCGCCGGGATGCACAAATCGACGTAAAAGTCGGCGATCTCCGGGATCTTCTTCTTATCTTCTTCCTTCGCAATATGAATGGGGCGTCCGCCCGGGTTGAGCAGGCCGATGAGTTCCTCCCCACCGGAGGTCTGGATGCGGACCCGGCGGGCGAGGAGGTTGCGCGTGTCGAACCCGCCGGCGTTCTGGACGCGGACGAACCCCTTCTCCTCGACGTGCCGCACGTAGAAACCGATCTCGTCGATGTGGCAGGCGAGCAAAACTTTCTTCGCTTTGCCGGCAGAGGACTTTTTCGTTGCAATGAGGCTGCCCATCGGGTCGGTGCGAATGTCGTCGAACAGCCCGGTGCATTCGCGCTGAAGAATTTCGCGGACGCGCTCTTCGCGCCCCGGGACGCCGGGGGCTTCGGAAAGGCTCTTAAGAAGGGGGAGGTTCATGTAAAGGTTTCCTTATGTGTTGTGTCGCGAAGTTATACCCCGGGAGAACGACGCCGCAACGGCGACAATCGATTGCAGGTATGTTCAAGCTGACACGATCGTACTGGCTTGTTCCGGGTTACTTGCTAAGCTTTTGCTACGAACAGGAGACCCCATGTCGTCATTGCCTCCCCTAATGCCAACGCCGTTGAACTATGCCGCGCCACCCCCGCGCAACGATCTGCGGAACATCGCGGTCCGCCAGAAGGCCATCATGTACTGCATTCTCGGTTATGTTGCGCTGATCGTCGGGCAATTTGCGCTGCCCCCCGAGCTGCGGATCATCGTCGCGCTCCTCGCCATGGGCGTATCTATCACGGCGGCGGTGTTCGTTTTCATGCTGGCGATTTCGGTCTACAACACAGGCATCGGAATCGTGCTCGGAATCCTCACTTTGATTCCCTTTCTCGGTCTCCTCGTGCTGCTTGTGATCAATAGCAAGGCGACGGGTATTTTGCGCGAACACGGGATTCGCGTGGGACTGATGGGCGCGAATTCGAGCCAGATTCCCGGGCCGGGATGATCGTGCCCGGACCCGCGGTTTGTGGTAACGTGCCCGCATCATGAAGCACTTCAAGGCGCGATCGGTTGCCGAATTGCTCGGCGTGTTCGTCGTCCTATTTATCGCGCCCTTCGCACGCGGCGGAGATCATTTTCTCACCATCGGCGGGGGCGATTCACCGGCGAACAACCAGGTTTCCCTCGAGAAAAACGTGTTGTTCTTCCAGCGACTGCTGGGAGAGATTGAGGGCAAAGACACGCCGCAGGATGTGCTCTTTGCGGACGGGTCGGGGAAGACGCGCGATTTGCAGGTGCTCGCGCCGGATGATCCGCCGCGAATCAACCTGCTGCTGGCCCGCCTTTTTGCGGGGGAAAATGAGCTCGCCTTTCAGTTTCGCCAGCACGACATCCCCGGGGTACACGGCTCCTCGACCCGGCGGGGCTTGGAGGAATGGTTCAACACCAAGGGCACGAAACTGGGCGAGGACGACCGGCTGTTCATCTACTTCACCGGGCACGGCGGCGCAGGGAAGCCGGAGGAGAACACCACCATCAGCATGTGGTGC
>JAQGHP010000409.1 GCA_028288775.1 Phycisphaerales bacterium
CGCGGGCCCAAGACGGATTTCATGGAGGTCAAACCCGCGGGGGTTCTCATCCACTCGCCGCCCACGAATACGGACAAGCGGGCCAATCCCGAAGCCCCGATCCCCGGCCAAAGCAACCCGAGGGCGACGTGGTCGAACACGACGTTTATTGAGCTGGTCGTGGACGGGAACATCGTCGATCTCAACCGCATCGCCCTGCCGGCGGATACCCTGATTATCGACGAGCGGTTTAAGGACGCGCAAGGCCAACCCGCCAAGCCCAGCGACCGTTGAAGCGGAATGCCGTCGCCGCGAGCTGGGAGGATCGCGCTTTGCATTGGAAGGCCAATGAATAGACGCGCTTCGCCTCGAACGACCGCGCCGCCGTCGGGCGGGGGAAGTTCTGGTTTTGAGAGCCTGCTGCTTGCGATTCTCGATGATGACCGTTTGGGCGCGAGGGAATTGATCAAAGGGGAATCAGGGTTGTCCGCCGGGCTGGTGGCCAAAGCCAGATTGTATGAATCGAAGATCGTTCATTGGCTCTATGCCAACGACACGGCGCTGCACCTGGCCGCCGCCGGGCACCGGGTGGTGATTGCCCGGGTGCTGCTCGCGGCAGGCGCGGACCCCAATTCGGCCCGCAATCACCGTCGTTCCGGCCCTCTTCACTACGCGTCGGACGGCCATATCCAGAGCCCGTCGTTCAATGCATCGAATCAGGTGAAGACGATCCATTGTCTACTGAGCGCGGGGGCCGATCTTCACGCCGCGGACAAAAACGGCGCGACGGCGTTGCACCGCGCAGTGCGTACGCGGTGTGCCGCGGCGGTCGAATGTTTGCTTCAAGCCGGCGCCGACCCGACGGTCGGCAATCATTCCGGGGCGACGCCGTTTCACCTGGCTGCCGCGAACACCGGACGGGGCGGGAGCGGCGATCAAGCCGCGAAGGCGGCGCAGCGGCGAATCATCGAATTAATGCTGGAGCATGGCGTCAGCCCTGCGATCAGGGATGGACAAGGCAAGTCGGTTTTGGATTGGGCGAGGTCCGACCCGGTTCGACAACTTCTCGCCGGCAGCAAATGAGGTTACCACACGGCTTGTCAAGACGCATCGGACCCCAACCGTCGAGTCGTCGCTTCAGGGCGTTCGCACGTGGGGAGATCTCCCTCCCCCGGTACGCCGGGGAAGGGGCGAGGAGGTTCAAAGGTTCAAGAGCCGCCGGGTTCAAGGATTCATCCCCCTTGAACTATTAGAACCTTCAACCCTTGAACTCTTGAACCCTCCCCGCCGGCCCCCTCCCTAACCCTCCCCCGGCGTACCGGGAGAGGGGACAGGAGATCGCGCCGCCCAACATGCGATCGCCCTGGTGGTCGCTTCCACAAACTCGCGCCATTTTTGTAGTCTCGCGGCGGCTCCGTGTAGAATGCCGGATCGCATCAATTCACAAGGGGGTTCTCGGATGGCGGAGGAAATGGGATGTGGTCAAGAACTTTGCTCGCGTTTATTGTCGGCGCTTTGGCTTTACCGGTTGGGGCACACGCCTCCATTAACAACGGCGACTTCGAAACGGGAACGGTTTCTAGTTGGACGGTTGCCGGGTCGGCGGCCGCGAAGACGTCGGCGATCGGCGTGACCCCGCCGGCCGGCACGTACATGGGGTATATCGAAACCACCGGCAATTTTACCGCGCTGGCACCGGCGGTCATCGGTTCGTTAGGCGTGCCCCCCAGCCAGATCTCCGCCTTCGGGACGGGCGCGCCGACGAACGGCACCGGCATGTCGCAATCCGTTACCGTCGCCGCCGGTGATCAGCTTACCTTTGATTGGAACTTCATCACCGATGAGCTGAATGAAAGTGCGACGTTCAACGACTTCGCATTTTTCACCATTTCCGGCTCCGCCTATCTGCTGGCGAGCCGCAACGGCAGCACCTACGACACCGCTTCGCCGCCGCCCGGGTTCGATGGTCAGACCGATTGGGCAACGCAGACGTACACCTTCCCGGCCGCCGGCACCTATACCGTGGGGTTCGGCGTGTTCAACGTGGGCGACGCCGGTCACAACTCCGCGCTGCTCCTGGATTCAATCGCCGTCCCCGAACCCGCGACGGTGGCGCTGCTGCCGCTCGGCGTCATCACGCTGCTGGGCCGCCGCAGGACGAATCAGGGGTAGCGGCTGGGAAGTGCAACGACCGAATGTGAATCGAACCCGACGTGCAGCGGGTTTCTCGTCCGTTTATCATTGGTTCGCTACGTACCCCGTAGACTCTGCACGGTCCTGTCATCTCGAATTGACGGACGGATTTTGGACAGTAATTGGACCTTCTCATGAGACGATTTGCCGTCGGTTTAATGGTGTCCTTGGTCGCCGGGTGTGCGGCGACCCATGCTGCGAAGCCCGGTCCAGCGCCAGGAGATGCGCCAGTCAGGCTCGGTAATTTTTCGGTCAGTCTCGCCGTCAAGGACATCGGCGCATCCCGGGCGTTCTATGAGAAGCTCGGCTTCCATGTGATAGGCGGTGATGCCGTCCATTGGGTCATTCTTCAAAACGAGACCAGCACGATCGGGCTCTTCCAGGGCATGTTCGATAAGAACATCCTGACGTTCAACCCCGGCTGGGACCGCAATGGCTCAACCTTATCCGACTACGACGACGTGCGCGACCTTCAGCGAACGTTCGATAGCCGCGGCCTGAAGCTGGCCACCAAGGCCGATGAATCGGAAACGGGGCCGGCGAGTTTCACGCTGTTCGATCCCGACGGAAATCAAATTCTCATCGACCAACACGTACCCAGCCCGGCTGCGCGTGGATCCGATCGAGGCGATCGACGGGACGCCGGTGGTGGACATCAAGCCGGTGCAATGTGAAACGAAAAGCAGCTAAGCGAACGCCGCCGTCTCGACGCTGGCGATGTGGAGAAATGAACAGAACTCGATCCGCTCGGAAGGTTCGCCGTTCTGGTCAGGGAGGACGATGATCAGGCCCGCCTTCGTGGGGAGTGCCATTTCCGGATGCGGAACCTCAAACGATTTACCGCTGCTCATCTTGATTCGCAGGGCCTCGAACGGCCGTCGTTTCAGGAAGCCTTTTACGGTTTCGACAGACATTGAAACGATTATACACAGATGCCACCGCCAATGCCCGGATCATCTATGCGACGCTCCATGGGGCGATGATCTCCACGGGGGAGACGGAAAGAGCGGGCCTCCGGCCCGACCGGGGCGACACGCCCCGGCTCTGCGGGCCCGCTGGAACAAATTATGTTGGACCGGCCGGTAGCATCGGGCTTCTGCCCGGTGTCCCCGCCGCCCGGAAGGGCGGTGCCACCGGACTGTCCGCGCCTGACTTCGCGTTTTGCCCTGTCGCTGCTCCGATTTACGCTTGACAGTCCGCGCCGTGAACCGTAGCTTTCTCATGCTTTGGACCGGCCGTGGTCTGTCGCACGTTTGTGGAATCCAACTGCCGTCAATTCCAATAGTTGAGACTCTTCCTCACGGCTGGCCGATAGAATGGATATGAGGATGGCATCTGATCGCGCAAGCGCCGGTGTGTCCGCGAACCTCGATACCGAGGTCAGCAAGGCCATTGTCGATACCGGCCTGGCCACCCAAACCGAAGTGGAATTTTGCCGCGAGCAGCAGAAGCAATCTTCCGACCCCAACCAGCGCAGCCTCGCCGACCTGCTCGTCGAAAACGGCTTCATCACCCCCAACCAAGCCAAGCGCATCGGTCGGCGGATCGAAGACAGCCAAAAGTCGCAAATCCCCGGCTACCAGCTTATCGCCAAAGTCGGGAAAGGGGCGATGGCGACGGTCTACAAAGCCCGCCAGATGTCGCTCGACCGCATCGTCGCGATCAAAGTGCTCCCCCGCCGAAACAGTGACAGCAAGGAATTCGTCGACCGCTTCTACTACGAAGGCAAGGCCGCGGCGAAGCTCTCCCACAACAACATCGTGCAGGCCATTGACGTCGGCTCCACGCCCGATGGGTTCCATTACTTCGCGATGGAGTTCATCGAGGGGCAGACGCTCTACGACATCATGCAGCCCCCGCCGGTGGGCGAGGGGCGGAATTTCGGGGAAGCCGAGGCGCTGGACATCATGATCCAGATGGCCGATGCCCTGGCCCACGCCCACAACCGCGGCCTCATTCACCGCGACGTAAAACCCAAGAACATTATCCTGACGCCCGAAGGCGTCGCGAAGTTGACCGACCTGGGCCTGGCCCGCGAGATGGCGGACACCGCCGCGGCGGAGTCGGAGGCGGGACGCGCCTACGGCACCCCCTACTACATCAGCCCCGAGCAAATCCGCGGCGACGTGGACATCGACTTCCGCGCCGACATCTATTCGCTGGGCGCGACGATGTACCACCTGACGACCGGCCGCCCGCCCTTCGAGGCGGATTCGCCGACGGCCGTCATGCACAAGCACCTGAAGACGCCGCTGAAACCGCCCGACCACATCAACACCGCCCTGAGCGCCGGCGTGGGCGAGATCATCGAAGTCGCGATGGCGAAGAATCGCGAAGACCGCTACGCCCGCACGGAAGACATGCTGGAAGACCTCCGCGCCGTGCGCGCCGGGCAGGCGCCGCTGCACGCCCGCCGGACGGTGGACCTCGACGTGCTGGGGCAGATCGAGGAGACGGGCAAGACGGTGGACATCGCCCCGACGCCCGACCCGGCGTTGAATCTCTGGAAGCAGCCGATGTTCATGGTCGTCACCGCCGCCGCGGCGGTGTCGGTGGTGATCAATCTCGTTCTACTCATCCTGGTGCTGATGGGCCGCAAGTGAGCATGAAGGAATCGGTCGCGTTCATCGGGCTGGGCATCATGGGCCTCCCCATGGCCGGCCATCTCATCGACGCGGGGCACGACCTCACCGTCCACAACCGAACCAAGGCAAAGGCCGAGGCATTGCTGGCCCGCGGGGCGCATTGGGCCGACACCCCCGCCGCCGCCGCGGAGCATGCGACCGTGACGTTCATCTGCCTCCCGGACACGCCGGATGTCGAGCGCGTCGTGCTGGGAGAGAACGGCATCCAGTCCGGCGCGAAGCCCGGCTCCCTCGTCATCGATCACTCCACTATCTCCCCCAAGGCCACACGAGAATTCGCAAAAGCGCTCGCGACAAAGAGCGTCGCTTTCCTCGACGCCCCCATCAGCGGCGGCGACATCGGCGCAAAGAACGCCACCCTCTCCATCATGGTCGGCGGCGAAGAA
>JAQGHP010000421.1 GCA_028288775.1 Phycisphaerales bacterium
CGAGTTCATGAAATGCCCCAGCAGAGCTGAACACCTCGCGCAGAGCGGGAATGGCCTGCCCGATGGTCACCATCCCCGCCGCGTTGGATCGCCGCGCCGCCGCCAGCAATTCCGGCCCGGCGATGTCCGGCGCGACCGGGAACACGGTCATCCCCGCCGCCAGGCACCCCAAAAACGCGACGGTATATTCCGGCCGATTCCCCGAGCAAAGCATCACCACCCCCCCCTCCGGCAAATCCCGCCGAAGCGCCGCCGCCAGCGCCTCCACGCGCCCGGCGAGCTCGCCCCAAGTCAGCGCCAGCCCCTCCCGCGGAACCACCTGCCGCACCGCCACATCGGCCGGCCGCCCAGCCGCGTGCGATCGCAACTTGTCGATCAAAAGAAGAGCCATCGGCGTGCCGCGAAACCTCCGCGATTATCGTGGCACGCGGGACCGCCCGACGCAAGCGGGGCAGAGGGTGACGGCGTACTCCGGAACCATGTGGCACAGCCGCCCCCGGCTGTGATTCCGCCGAAGGCGGAAACAGAAGAACACAGCCGAGGGCGGCTGTGCCACATCGAAACACACCTACCCGGCCATCCGCCGCGGAAACCATGCGGGCCCCCTGTCGCCCGCCGTCGCCCCCCTGTTGCTTTCGCGGCGAGTGATGCGGCGTCCCGCCGCGGGGCCGCAGGCTGCCCGCCGCCGGGCAACGCCCCGCACGTTTTCCGCTCGCCGTTTGGCCGTCTTGCAGTTCTTTGACAGGCGAGCCCGCTCACAGTCAAATGACATCGCGCATGCTCTTACAACACGATGACTTCCGCGAAGTCTTTGGCGCTGGGGGCGAACGCTTCGAGCGCCTAATGCATGATTTGGTACGGACGGAAACCCGGCGATTGGGACTTGCTGAGAATGACGTTCACTGGGATCAACGCACAAACGTTCCAGACGGCGGGTGCGACATTTGGGTATGCGAGCACCTCGCTTGCTTCAAAGAATACTTCCGTCAAGCCGAGGGGATCCTGTTTCGCCTTTCCCACGTGGAGACGGAGAACTCCATTGCGAACAATGGAACCAACATCTGGAAGGCATTGTTTCACCCATGGATGTCGTACACGGAAGTTCCGTTCGATGATCGTCTGGCTTTGCTGATGGAGCGGCTGCGTAATGCTGAAGGCCGTTCTCTCGAACTCATTGTCGCCGCCGCTGTTGCCATGTTGGGCGACGGGGGCATGCGAACGATTCCACCCGCGGTTGTTGGTGGGCGCGTCAGACCGACCGAATGGAAACCGAAGACGGGAGGAGAACTATTGGATTGCATGCGGAAAGGCGGGCGAGAGTTTCTCAGGGCGACCGCAGCCCTCGCAAAAGAACGCCAGCGATTTGTCCTGAACGCGATTGTTCCCAACATCGGCCGATTCTTCGATTTGGGACTGTTTGACGAGTTGCGCAATTGGGTGACCGCCGTTGATCCTACAGAGGAAACTGCTCGCAAGATCCGCAGAGAGGTAGATCGTTGGCTTTCGTGGCGTCTGTCTCACATGGCCGGCAACGACAGGCTAACTGCTCTTGTCGATCTTGTTCAACGCTGGCGGGACTCGATTGGGCCACGCTCGCTGATCGATCGTGTGAAAGACCTTACATCTCGGGATTACTGGGAACATCTTCGCGATGTGAGCCCCTTGGGTAAAGAAATTTCTCATGAAGAAGCGGCACGCGAAACCGATGCACGCTACCGCTCAGTCGCTGAGGAACTGCTGAAGGACGTTCACACATTCGCTCAACTGGGGGAGTGGTTAGGGTCGGACAATTGCAAGTCTGGCGATGCACTCGCGCAAGCCATCGCGCGGCTCGACGGCGAAGGCACAACCCATGCGATTGTCGGGCAATGGATTGCCGCCGGCACAGCGCTGTCGACATGCGCCGGCTATCTGCGCGTTCTGGGCGGTGAGCAACGGCGCGCGGACGCAATCGACGCGGCTCTTGAACGGCTTGCCGACACGCAGCCGGGCGCTGCATTACGGCTCACCGCCAGTGGGGATACCAGAGAGGTGGGCTTTGACCGGATCATTCGGTGCCTCAAGGTGTGTAAGGCGGAAGATCTCTGGAGCCTTCGGCCACTCGTCACGTATTCGTGGCACGATCTCCTTACCGAGGCGCGCGTACTTGTCCTGACCCAGGAGCTGCGCCGTCTCCAGCAGTTAGAAGGTTATCGTGAAGTCGCCAGCGCAGTTGTTGTCGATATCTTGCACCTCATCTACTCGCAGAATCCCGTCCACGATCCGGCGCTTGCTGCGGTGGTTCTGCGTATTCTCTCTGACGCGACTGCGACATTGGACCGCAACGGCTGGGAGTGGGTGCAGCTTGCCAAGGCCGTGCAATCGCATGATCCCAAGGGAATTTGTCGACTCGCTGTGAGTCAACTTGTGGAATCGCGAAATGGCTTAGACGATCCATTGACTAAATTTGTTGCTATGTGCGCGCGGTCAGAGCCTGACGAGGCTATGGCCGTGGTAGGGGACGTGTTCGCCCATAAAAAAAGGCGATGGATTTTCAGGACCCTCGTCTTCCGTAGCTTGTTCGATTCCATCGGCGTTCCGGCCGTGTCTCGATATCTCGAAGCCCATCCGGACCACGCGCCTTTCATCGCGCGGCATCTAGACGGCCCGAGCATTGACAAGGACGGCAATCTCAAAGTTCCTGAACTGGCGGACTGGTTGGTGCCCCGCTTCAGCGAGAACACCGACGTGTGGGATGAGTTCATGATGGGGCTGCACGCATTTGAAGTGTTCGAGGTACCGAAAGGATATGAAGCGGCGAAGGAGATTGCTTCCCGCTTTATAGATCATCCGAAGCCATGGGTAAGGAAGTGGGCGGCAGCCGAGATCGCAGACATGGACAGACAAATTCAGGCACATCAGCGAGAGAATGATGAGCGCGAAAGACAGTGAGCCGAGCCTTTTGTATTTCGGTGAATACTTATAATAAGTTCGACCCTTCACGATGGACCGGGTGCTTTTGCGGCAAGATTCAGTCCACGCGTTTGACCGCTGCGGCGATGAGAGCGGCATGCCCGGACGGGCGCGCGTCATTGCGGCCTGCCGGGGAAAAGCCCCGCAACGGCGTACGGAGGAAAACGGGGCGCGGCTGCTCTGTTTCGGCCCTCCTGTGCGCTCGCTCGGGCCGCCTGAAACCAAGGCTATTCATTCCCGGGAATGTGTACAGCGAACTCCGTTTCCCATTGCCCATGGCGCGCCGCGGTAGTTGAAGATGGGGGGCAATGGGCGAACAAGGCGGGGCAAATCATGGGCAATGTATCGGAATGCTGCTGAGAAATTAGCTTGCGAAGCAATCTAAGAAATGATCGAAGTCGAATCCTCGCAAGTCACTCATATGAAGACGCTTGCGTGATGAAATGTAAACTTCCGCTCGGAGGCCCATTGCCCATTATTGCCCATAACTTCCCCTATTTTCGACCTTGGGGTTTATGGGCAATGACGCCGGGGGCGGCTGTGCCACCCGGGCCGCGGCCCATCCCTCGGCGGCCCCAAAGCGATCAATCCAATCCATCCCGACCGGGCGCACGCCGCGGTCCCGGATCCGGGGCGGCGCTGCGCTGGCCCCGGCGTGAAGGGATCGCGACCCTCGCCCTGGCTTGCGGGATCTGCTGTTTGGGAGCGGTCGCCACCCGGCGTGTGACGGACCCAACCCCGCCCGAGCTCCTACGGCGCGTGTCATGGAAAGGGTGCTTTCGCAACTTCACGCCGGGGCCGGCGCAGCGCCGCCGCGGATCGTCCGGCCCCGCTTCATCGGGGAGAGTGGAAAAGCGAGATGGTTTGGACCCGATTCACATAAAATTGCCGTAACTACCGGTTGCGCGGAGAGATAGAGGAAATGTCACATTGTGACATTTGACATCGTTCCGTAAGATTCTGATGGAGCTGGTGTTACGCATATTTATAGCAATAATTTACAATAAAAACCGTGAAGTAGTGACAAAATGAGACATTCCGAGACATGAGGAGGGCGGGAGGGACGGGGGCGGAAACGGGTGGGCGGAGTTCGTTCGGGACCGTTGGAGTTTTAGCAGATTTTTTGTGGAAGGTGCCTTTAAACCGGTCAAAATCGGTCAGAATCGGTCAAAACGAGACGCGGAACCGCTGCCGTGGGCTGGAAATGAGGGTGGGGGATGCGCACGGCTGGGGCGTCGGTCAGGGGTATCGGTCAGGGGTCGGTCGGCGAGGTCGCGCGGGGGGAGCGTGGGGGAGTGATTACATTTCGGCGGGAATCAGGGCAGCCGATAGCAGACGGCTTCGCGGTCGTTGCGGACGAGAAGCAGGTGCCCGGCGAGGGTGGGGGGGTTCCAGGTCATGTGGTGCAGGGCGGGGATGCGGCCGAGTTCCGTGGCACCAGTGGGCTTGGCGTCGACGAGGGCGACGTCGCCCGGCTCGGATTGAATGATCAGCAGGTCGCCGGCGAGGAGGATTTGGCCGTGGCCGTAGTTTTCGCCGCGCCAGTTCTTTTTGCCCGTGGCAAGGTCCTGGCAGGTCAGGCGGCTGTCGTCGAGGCCGTAGGCCTGGCCGTCGCGGATGACGACGTTGGTGAACTCGGTCTTCATCGTGGGGGAATGCCAAAGCTCGCTGGCGGTAAGGGTGTCGTTGGACGAGGCGATTTGCAGGAGCACGCTGCCCAGGCCGTAGCCGGACGAGGAGTAGACGCGGTCATTGCCGACGGGGACGGGCTGCGAGGCTTTGGGCAGTTCGCCGGGCCAGTGGGATTCCCAGAGCGTCTTTCCGTCCGCGGGGCTGAAGCCGGCGATCGAGTGTTGGTTCACGTTCAACACCTGCGGCACGCCCGCAACCGTGGCGAATATGGGCGAGGCGTAGCTGGCATTTTCATGGCCGGCTTTCCAGGCGAGCTGTCCCGTTTCCCGGTCATAAGCGAGAAGCGAAGTCTCGCCCGCCGGGCCGGGGACGATGACGAGCTTGTCGTGAATCAGCGGCGAGCCGCTTTGGCCGTAGTAGAGGTTCTTCTTCGCCTGGGCGTCCTTGACGATGTCGCGCGACCAGATCACTTTGCCGTTCGCGCCGTCGAGACAGTCGAGGATTCCAGTTGCGCCTTGGACGTAGACGCGGCCGCCGACGATGGTGGGGGTGGCGTGGGGGCCTTCGCCGGCCTGGAACTCGGAGTAGTGGGCGTGGTTGAGGTGTTCCCAGACGGGGTTGCCTGTGGCGGCTTCGTAGCAGACGACGGCTTCTTCTTCGCCGCGTTGTTCCTGGGTGAGGGCGTATTTGCCGACGACCGCGAATGCGCCCCATCCGGGGCCGACGGGCCTGCGCCAAAGCTCGACGGGCGGAGTTGTCGACCAGTCGCGGGAGAGGTGGACGTTGCGAGTTTGGTTATCGCGATCGGCACCGAGGAATTGGGGGGAATCGTCGGGGGTTGTGTGGGAAAGATCGGTGGCGCCTGATGTGGCGACGGCAGTTCCCAGCGGCGCGAGCGTGTGCCGGGGAATCCATTTCCATACCCGTCTGGGAACGCCGGCCCCGGTGAATGTGCCGTCCGCGCGCGTGGTCAGCGTGACCGCGAAGACCAGCATGACCAGCGCCAGCACCGAACCGCCGAGCGTCGCAAACCGCCTGCGCCACGGTAACCCGCTGAGCAGCAATAGCCAGCCGGCCAGAACAAATCCAGTGAGCGCGACGTCGAGTGCGAACCAGGGGAACTTGAAATTCCCTTCGATGGAATCGGATGAAAGGATCCAGCAGAGGGCGCCAATGGCGAGCAGGACGAACGCGACCGGCAGACGCCAACGCCGCAGGCCAGTGACTTCGGGCCGCGGGCTGAAAATGCTGCGCCGGCGCGACGGGGTCGTCCCGGGCTCACGGTACGGCAGGGGATTGGGATCGGATTCCATGGATGCCCTTACAAGGAGTCGAGCATGCGCTGCATCGCCGGCCCGAGGTCGCGGCCCATTCCTTCGCCAACGCCGGCCACTCGCCGCACGCCTTCTTGAAGGACGGCCCGCGCGTCCTCCTTACGACCCAGGCGAATGAGCACATCGCTCAGGACATGATAGGTCGCAAGATGCTGCGGCGCGTGTTGATTGGCGAACGTGAGATGTTCCGCGGCCTCGGTCAGATCAGATGGGGCGGATGATTCGGAGAGTTTCCGCCCGAGCGCGAAACGGCTCAGCGGATCATTCGCGTCCAGCGCGACGAGCTTGCGAAGGGTGGGAAGGTCGAGGGCCATGGGTGGTAAGTGCAGAGTGCAGAATGCAGAGTATGGAAATCGACCGTTCACGCCGGGTACGAGCTGAAAGCGAGGCCCCGGATTCGGTGGGCGAGAGAATCCCGTCCTTCCCACGAATCCGGGGCCTCGCTGTCGCTCGTACCCAGCGTGAATGAGCCTCAGGTAGGGTGGGCTTACTCGCCCACCGCTCGCGCTTACACAGCCAACGGTGGGCGAGTACGCCCACCCTACAAGATTTCAGTCAGTCCTCGGCATCCCACTCCGTGCGCTCTTCTACTGGCTTCTGGCTACTGGCTCCTGGCTCCTCTCCTCCCCCTCCTACTGCGGCGGCTCGATCCGAATCGTATCCTCCGCGTTGTTGCGGCGGACCAGAAGGACCAGCGCTTCGTGCGGCTTTTCCTTGCGGATGGCCTTATACAACTTCTCGAATTCCGCGATGTCGGTCACGGTATCGTTGTTCAGGCGCGTGATCAGGTCTTCGCGCTGCAGGCCGGCGCTCTGCGAGGCGCTTTGCGGGCGCTCCATCGCGACGATTACGCCCTTTTGCGTCGGGGGGAGCTTGCGGGCGTAGGTGTCCTGGAAGACCAGCTCGCGCACCACCAGGCCAAGGTCCTCGGCGTAGAAACGCTTGGCGGTGTTCGCACGCTTGGGCTGCTCCTCCAGAGTCACCTTGATGTCTTTGAGCGGCTGGTCCTGCTCTCGCAGCACCGAGAATTCGACGGTCTCGCCGACTTTATAGCGCAGGAGCCGGTGATGGAGAATCCCCGGCAGTTCCGACGCTTCGTCGCCGCGTTCCAAGGGTTTCCCGTTGAACTTCAGGATGATGTCGCCCTGCTTGAGGCCGGCCTTTGCGGCTGGGGCGTTGGGGATGACGTCGCCCACCTGCACCGCCGGCTGGCCCTTGAGCCCCAGGGCCTCGGCGACGTCCTTGTTCAATCCCGACAGCTCCAATACCCCGATCCACGGAAGGACGACCGGCTTGTCCGGAGTGGGCGGCTCCTGAATGCTCAGCAGGAAGTCGCTGGCAGGCACGTAGAAGCGGGGGACGTTGCTGATCGATGCCAGGGCATCGGTGCTGGCGTTAAGGAAGAGCCCCTGGCGCGACCAGAAGCTGACGATGCCAATGGCTTTTCCGTCGGCGTTGAGCACGGGCGAGCCGCTGGCGGCCAAGCCGTTGCCCTGCACCAACACCTGCGGGACGTCGCCGCGCAGCCGGGCCGCGACCGTGGATTCCATCAGGTACGATTTGTACGCCGCGGCCTGCGGCAGCATTCCGACCGACAACACGGGGTCTCCCACCTTCGCGACGGCGTCCTCGAACTTGATGGGCTTCCAGTGCTGGGGTTTCTTGGCCTTCAAGAAGGCCATGTTCGTGCGCTCGTCGCGCCCCTGGAAGACGGCTTCGACCTCGTCGGGCTCGCCCTCCTCCTTGGGCACGATGATCTTGAAGTCTTTCATCTGGTCGTCGGGGATCTGCGGGTTCACCACGCCGATCGACGTCATCACCAGGTCTTCGCCGACGACGATTCCGGCGCCGATCAGGTCCTGCTTGTTGAACTCGTTTTGCCACGAGTATTGCACGGCCACGAGCGAGGGAGTGACTTCGTCGTAGACCTTGCGGGCCGCGTCGGGCGCTATCGTGGCGCGGGCTGCGCCGGCGGCCAGCAACACGGCGGGAACGAACCATCGCATCGATCGCATCATTGAATCTCCGTAAGAAAGTAGCCAGGAGCCAGAAGCCAGAAGCCAGAAGGAAGACATCGCCGCATGGAAGACTTACGACAGACGGAAGACATACGCCACAAGGGGAATCAGCCGCCCGCATTCCTACTGGCTTCTGGCTCCTGGCTTCTTTCCCGCATTATTCGTCGTAACTCACCTTCAATACCGCGGTCCGGCGGCCGCGGCCGCGTTGGACGTCTAGGACCACCACCTTGTCCTTTTTCTCCACGCTCGCATCGTAGAGCTTCGCAAACTCGTCCATGTCCGTCACCGGCTTGCGGTTGACGGCGCGGATCACGTCGCCGGGCGCCAGCTCGGCCTTTGCCGCGGCGTAGCCGGGGCTCTCGGTCGTGACGATCACGCCCTGCGTGTCGTCGAGCTGCGCCTCGTTCGCATACGTGCGCGTCAGCTCGCGGACGGACAAGCCCCAGACCTTGAATTCCCTTTCCTCGCCCGCGGCGCCCTGGAGTTTTTCGGTCTTGGCGGTGAGCGTGACGTTTTCCTTCCCGCGTTTAATGTTGAGGGTGGCATCGGTGCCAATGGGCAGGTCGGCAATCATCTTCCGCGCCGCGGCAATCTCTTCAGGGAAGCGGACGTTGACCGGAACGCCGTTAACGTCCAGCAGGATGTCCTGCGATTTCACGCCGGCCTTCTCCGCGGGGGAGTTGTGGTCCACGCTGTTGATCAGCACGCCGCGATTGATGTCGATGGAGTAGAACGTCTCAAGATCCTGAAGCGGCTTGAGGTCGATGCCCAGGTCGCTGCGATCGACCTTGCCCTTCTTGCCTTCCTTGGCGCTGGATTCGATTTTGGCGATGACTTCCTTGGCGGTGTCAATGGGGATTGCGAAGTTGAGGTTCTGGCCTCCGCCGCGGGTGTTGATGCCAACGACTTTGCCGTTGAGATCGACGAGCGGCCCGCCGCTGTTGCCCGGGTTGATGGGCGTGTCCATCTGAATCCAGTTGGAGAACGAGCCTGTCTCGTATTCGTCGATGTGCATCTGCTCGGGGTAGAAGGTGCGCTCGTTATTGGAGACGACGCCGAGAGTCATGGTGCGGGCGAGGCCGAAGGGCGTGCCGACGGCCATGACGTCCTGGCCGGTGATGAGTGTTTTGCTGTCGCCCAGGTCTGCATGCTTGAACTCGGCCTTCTTCTGCTTGATCTCGTCCATGTCCATCTGAACGATGGCCAGGTCGGTCCAGTGGTCGTCGCCGATGAGCTTGGCGTGTACGCGCTCCTTGTTGTAGAGCGTGATGAAGATTTCGCGGGCCCGGCCGGCGACGTGATAATTGGTCAGCACGCGGCCGTCATCGTCGATGATAACGCCCGAGCCGATGCCCCTGCGGACGGTCCGTTTGCCGTCCGCGTACACCTCCTGCGCCACGTCGAGCCGCACGACGGCGGGGAAGATGCGGCCGGTCACTTCGACGACCGCCTTGGGCGTGGCGGGGGGATAGGGCTGGTCACCCTCGCCCTTCTCGCCGCCGCGAGCGAAGGCGGTGGACGCGCCGGCCATGGCCAGCGCCAGCGCGGCCGCGGCAAAGATCGCGCGCGTGCGTTTGCGCCGAGCGCTGGTTGAAATGGAATGACTCGTACGCTCCCCGATTCCCTGCACGGACGTCGTATCAATGTGCATCGGTCCCTGTCTCGGCGAAGCCGCCTTGGAGTGACACAGGCAGTGCTGGGCAGACCCGGCCGGCACCTGTTGCCGCCCGGCAGTCCGGAAATCTCAAATCCCGGCCCTGAGCCTGTCGATAAGATGCGCGAATCTTGGAGATGTCGCAACCATCCGGATCAAATTCGTCCGGTCCCCTCTCCCTCCAAGGGAGAGGGCCAGGGTGAGGGTGGACCGTTCGGATTTACACGCGGCGTGTTTGGCAGAACTCGATCACGCAGTGTATGAAGGCCACATACGCAGACGTCTTACGTTTCACCCTCACCCCGGCCCTCTCCCTGGGAGGGAGAGGGAGTCAGAAA
>JAQGHP010000426.1 GCA_028288775.1 Phycisphaerales bacterium
GTCTTCCTCCAACTGCAAGATCTTGATCCGCTTCTTGAACGCCTTGAATGCCCGTTTGAGTTCTTCTTCTGTCGCCGGCATGCTGCTCCTGTGGTTGTTCGCAGGACTATAACACGTCGCCCTACGCGAGTATCTCCCCGATCACCCGTCCCGCCACGTCCGTCAGCCGATAGTCGCGGCCATTGAACCGGTACGTCAGCTTCTCGTGATTCAATCCCAGCAGGTGCAGGACGGTGGCGTGAAAGTCGTAGATGCTGCACACGTCCTGCACGGATTTATAGCCGAAGTCGTCGGTCGCGCCGTAGCTGAAGCCCGGCTTCACGCCCGCGCCGGCCAGCCAGGCGGTAAAGCCAAGGGGGTTGTGGTCGCGGCCTTCACTGCCTTGCTGGTGCGTGGGCATGCGGCCGAACTCGGTCGTCCATATGACCAGCGTGTCGTCCAGCATCCCGCGCCGTTTCAGGTCGTGCAGCAACGCCGCCGTCGGCTGGTCCATGATCGGGCAGTGGCGGTCGTAATCGGCCTTGAGCGTTTTGTGCGCGTCCCAGTTGAGCAGCCCGTCCGTGCCGGAGGCATGCGCGCCGCAGAAAAGCTGGACGAAGCGCACGCCGCGTTCGAGCAGTCGGCGGGCGAGAATGCAGTTGCGGGCGTAACCGGCCTTGAGCGAATTGGGGCTGTCCGCGCCGTACAGCGCGATCGTCTCGGCGGATTCACCGGAAATGTCCGACACTTCCGGGGCGCTGAGCTGCATCCGCGCGGCCAGGGCGTAGGAAGCCATCCGCGCGCCCAATTCCGATTCGCCCGGGTGTTGCTCCATGCCGCGTCGATCGAGGCGGTCGAGGAATCCGCGGAGGTCTCTTTCCCCCGCGTCCGTCGAGGCGGCGGGGGGCTGAAGGTTGGCAATGGCCTTGTCGGTGTTAAACGCGACGCCCTGATGGGCCGCCGGCAGAAATCCGTTGGCCCAATTGGCCGGCCCGGAAGGGGGCATGCCGCGCGGGTCGGGGATGGCGACATACGCCGGGAGGTTCGCATTCTCCGTCCCCAATGCCCAGCTCGTCCACGCGCCCATGCTCGGGAACCCTTCCAGGATAAACCCAGTGTTCATCTGAAGCATCGCCGGGCCGTGCGTGTTGCTTTTGGCGGTGAGAGAGTGGATGAAGCACATGTCATCCACGCATCCGCCCAAGTGCGGGAGCAGGTCGGAAACCCACTTCCCGCTCTTCCCCCGGCGCGACCAACCCCACGGGCTTTGCATGAGATCGCCGTTGCCACCCTGGAAGGTGACGATCTTTTCGCCGGGCATGGGTTTGCCGTGCTGACGGATGAGCTCCGGCTTGTAGTCGAACGTATCGAGCTGGCTCACCGCGCCGGGGCAGAAAATCTGAAGAACCCGTTTTGCTCTGGGTGCGTGCTGTGGCGCGGATTGCGAAGTGTCGAGCCCGCCGGCGAATGCCCGTGATCCGTCATTGGCGAGCAGCCACGCCGCGGCAATGCTGCCAAGGCACGAGCCCATCTCGCCGAAGAGGCGGCGTCGGGTCAGTCCCGGGCGATCGGCCCCAAATTGGAGATTGCGCTGGTAATCCATTCCGACCTTCGCGAGTTCAGAGCCGGGGCGTGTCGCCCCGGTCGGGCCCAAGGCCCGCTCCGGTCCCCATTCCCTCGTGCTCGGAGGAGAGGAAGAAAGGACGGAGCTTCGCTCCAACCGGGCCGGCACGGCCCGGCTCCGAATGTCATCTGACAAACCAAACCGGCCGGACGTCTACTGCCGGTCCGCCACCGTTAGCACGAACGGCGCACTGTATTGTGTGATCGTATCATTTCCAACCTTCGCTTCGGCCTTGAGGGTGCAGTATCGCGTGCCCATGCCGGAGTTCCCGTCCACTTTGATCTTGAGCACGCCCGACGCGTTCACGCCACCCACGGTCGCCGGGGTGAACTTCAGCGAGCCGCTGATGGGCGTCGGGGCACCTGTGCCGGGCTCGCGGCCGGCGATGAAACCGTCGAGGCTTACCTGCACGTCTCCGGCGAAAGCGGGGCGGGTCAGCAGGAAGGGGAGCGAAAACTCCTGATCGCGCCGGACGGTCAGGTTGTCGCCGGCCTGCGCCTTGAGCTCGGCCAATCGCAGGCGCGCGGGCTCGAGCGACGGCGCGATGCCGCGGTAATAGGCGGTCAGCAAATTCCGCTGCTTTTCGTTTCGGTTGGCGGACTTGAGGGCAGCGATGACCTGGGCGGGCAGCGTGGCCGTAGCGTCCGGGTCGGGGTTGGAGGTCACCCAGATACGGAAGTGCCCGAGCGTGTGCTGCGCCGATGGGGCGAAGAGGTTCTCCAGCGTGAGCGTGAGGGTCGAGCCGCCCTCGGAGCCGAAGGGCTGTTTGGCGTAATAGGTGGCGACGGAAGGCTTGCCGAAATTGGGCATGATCGCCCACCCGTGATCGTTGCGACCGCCGAGCGCGTCCCCTGGCGGGAAACCCTGCTGCTCGAAGGAACCGCGGGCGGACTTGAATTCAATCGGCGGCGTCATCTCGGGCTTGTCCTTGGGCGACGCGAAGAGCACAAGCTTCGTCAGCACGAAATTACCGTTGGGAGCGCGCCCCGGGCCGTTGCCCGGCAGGCGCGGGTCGGGGAGCGCCTCGATCCGCAGCGCCGTGATTCCCTTTGCCGTGGTGTTCCCGACGATCGTGTATACGTCGGTATTCGGGTTTGCGCCGCCGACAAAGACGGAATCATCGGGTTCTTTCTGAAGCGACGCGCCGCTTTGCGATTTCAGCTCCCCCAAATCCAGCGGCAGCCACGCCGCCCCGGCGAGCGCCTGTTTTTGCCACTCGTCGCGCTGCGCGTCGAGTTCGGGGGTCTGCGTCGTTAATGCCGCTTCGAGGCGGGCGATCTCGGCGTGGAGGGCGATGCCGTTACGGATCGTCTCGAGCTTCGCCACGTCCGCGGCGTAGCCGGGGTCTTGTGTGCGGTAGAAGGTTGTGAGCTGTGCCTTCTGCTCAGGGGAGCGTTTGTCGGCGGGGGCGTTGACGATCGCCGCGATTTCCGCGGGAAGCGCGGCCTTGGCTTGCGCTTCCGGGTCGGCGGTGACGGTGAGGCGGAAACGGCCGAGCGTGTGCTGCATGCCGAACTGCTGATCGAGAGTGAATGTCAGCACCGTGCCGGCGTGCGTGCCGACGGGCTCACTCGTGAAGAAGACGGCTTCGTTGGGATTTCCGCTGTGGGGGAACATCGCCCAGCCTTTGCCGGGCTTGGGCTCGATGGCGTCGATGGCAGGGTAGCCCTCCTGCTCGAAGCCGGCGCGCGGGTAGTGAAGCATGACAGGCTTGGCCTGGCCCGGATCAGCCTGCGGGGCGGCGGCGAGGGTCAG
Source organism: Phycisphaerales bacterium (assembly GCA_028288775.1). GTDB lineage: Bacteria > Planctomycetota > Phycisphaerae > Tepidisphaerales > Tepidisphaeraceae > RYN-428. Next base: position 3,359 of record JAQGHP010000426.1, read on the forward strand.
GTGCGACAGGACAAAGTTCCCCGAGCCTGCCCGTCCCGGTCCCTTGGCCGGCAGTGTCGGGTCGGGAATCACCTCGAGGCGAATGCCGGTGATCCCGGCGATGTCGGTGGGGGCCACGATCGTGTACGTGTCCTTGTCCGGGCTGGGATCAACCCCGGCCAGAACCGAGCCATCGGATTGCTGTGTGAACTTTGTGCCGGCGGCAGAGGTGATCGTGACATCTTCCAGCGTGTCCCACTGTAGCGGCCCTGCGACGCGCTTCTCCCACTGGGCCTGCGCGACTTCGAGCTGCGCGCTGGGCGACGCGATCTTCGAGGCAAGTCCGTCCGCCTCGGCGACCAGTTGCGTCAGCCGTTGGGGCGACGGGCTGACGATCGCTTCAACCGTGAAGGGCGCGGATTCGAGAACGGTGAGCCAGGCCTGCTCCACCGGGCGGGTTCCTAGCATTGCGTCGCCCAGGTGCGTGACGAGCTGGCTTCCCACCGTGGCGGTGGCGCGGAGCTTAATCGGGAAGCTTCCGGCGGGGGCATCAGGCGCGGCCGAAACCACCAGCATGCCGCTGGCGCCCGCGAGCTTTTCATGCACGACCAGCGGCGGGCAGCTTACGCCCGGCGGCAAGTCTTCCAGCGTGACCGTGACGTCGCCCTTGAATTCGCCCTTACGCTGCACGTCGCAAAACAGGACGGTGTTGCCGCCCCGACTGACACGGGCGGCGTCGGGGAGGAACCGGACGGAAAAGTCCTGCTGCACGGCGGCTGTAGCCCCGCCGCGAATTTGGAGGCGGTAGCCGTAACCCGGGCCGCCATGGAAAAAGAGGTCGCGGACGGACGCGACGTAGTCGCCCGCGTCGAGCTCGCGGGTGATCCGGGCATCGGGGCCGCCCGCGCCGTCGTTGGTTTCGATAGCATTGCCCTGCACGTTGCGCAAAGTCAGCAGCGCGTCCACCGGTGAGCCCATCCGGCGGTCGATTACTTCCAGCGTCACGGCCTGCTTCTGAGCGACGTGGAACTTAAAGAAGCCTTCATCGCCCGCCTTGTCCAAACGGGCGCTGACGTCCACGGGAAAGGGGACGACATCCGCGGTTTCCGCGGAGCGGTTGGCGCCCTTTTCCACGTACGCGGGCAGCTCGCCGATCTCGAGCTTCATCGCGTTGGAGAGCCCGCCGGGGGCGCTGGCGCGGACGGAGATGTCGCCCGTGCCGGCGTAGGTGAGATCGAGGGGGATTTTGGCGGAGTCCGGGAGATTGACCCCGACGGCCCGCACCTCGGCGGTCTTCCCCGGCTCTGCGGTCATGGGGAGCAGCGCTTGGAGGTAGGGAATCACGCCAGCGTCGATACGGTAGCCGAAGTCTCCGCCGCCCCGGTATTGCAGGTCGCGAATCGAAAAGACGTACTGCCCGTCCGCCGGGACTTCGAAGAGCAGCGTGGGGTCGCCCGCGTGGAACTCGATCTTCGTCGCCAGTTCGCGGCCGTTGGCATTGAGAATGCTTAGCACGGCATCAAGCGAAGTGCCCGACCGGGCGGCATGTACGTCAAAGACGAACTGCTGGCCCTTGGCCCCGGTGAAGCGGAAGCAATCGACGTCTCCGCCCCCTTCGATCTTGCCAACAAGCGTGGCGGGGAGATTCACTTCCTGCGCGGTTTCAGGAGTGTTATTCGGTTCCTTCTCCGGGATCTCCGGGTATTGCCCGACGGAGATGCGCAGGGGTGCAGAGACGCCCGCGGGGCTCACGAGCCGGACTTCGCGCTCGCCGAGGGTGGCGTCCGGGGCGGCGGAGAGTTTCACGTGGAGTTGGCCGTCATTCGGCTGCGCGCCTTGCGCGGGCGGAACGATGGCCACTTCAAGTCCGCGCGCGTGGCGGATCGTGACGGAGGCCACCGCGGCGAGATGTTGGCCGTTTAGCGTGACTTCGGTGGATTGCCCGCGTTGGATGCTGAGGGAGGCGGGGGAGGAAAGCGTGGGTGCGGTTTGGGCCGAGGCCAAACGCGGGTTGCCCATGCCGGCGCAGAAGACGACGACGAGAGCGAGGAGGCGGAGAACAGGACGATTCGCGGGCGGGTTCACCAGATCCATTGTGGGGCAGTCTCCGAGGGTGCAAAAGATGTTTTCAGATTTCGTACCAGCCCCGGAGGGGCGAAAGAACTTAGCCCACGGCGCAAGCCGTGGGAAATGGAAGACGACAACCGTTTAGCCCCGGAGGGGCGTAAGAAGCGCGGGACCGAGGTATGCGTGGCATTCGATATGTGACATATCGCGAGGCTCGGACTTTCGGTCCGACGGGGCCGGCCCGGCTCTGAACACACCTAATCGTTGAACACCGCTTTAGCATCTGACGCTTCTTACGCCCCTCCGGGGCTGGGCGCTCTTGCGAATTTTCCCCACGGCTCAGGCCGTGGGCTAAGGTCTTTCGCCCCTCCGGGGCTGGGTAGGAGTTGACCCGGCGCGTGGGCGCGGCGACTGCCGCCCTTATCCGAACAGGCTGATCACCGGCTTGGCCTGCACGAGTTCTCGCGGCTGGCCGAGGTGGTTGTTTACCAGGGTGGTCGGGTCAACGCCCAGCGCGTGGTAGACAGTTGCCAGCAGCTCGGTCGGGTGGACGGGGTTCTCGGCGGGGCTGGAGCCGGTCTTGTCGCTCTTGCCGTAGACCGCACCGCGGGCGATGCCGCCGCCGGCCATGAGGCCCGTGTAGCAGTACGGCCAGTGGTCGCGGCCCTTGGCGCTGTTGGTGTTGCCGGAGGTCGAGACGCCCATCTTGGGGCTGCGGCCGAATTCGCCGATGGCCAGAACGATCGTGTCCTTGAGCATGCCGCGGGAATCGAGGTCTTCGATCAGGGCGGGTAGGCCGCTGTCGAGCTTCGGGCAGTGGAGGTTTTTCAGGGGGCCGAAGTTGTCGGCGTGCGTGTCCCAGGCGTCCACGGTGGGATTTCCGTTTGCGACGGCGGGCCAGTTCACCTGCACCACGCGGCTACCGGCCTCGATCAGTCGGCGGGCGAGCAGCAACGATTGGCCGAAGGTATGCCGGCCGTATTTGTCGCGCAACTCTTTGGGCTCTTCCTCAAGGTTGAACGCCTTGCGGGCGCGGCCCGAGAGGATCAGCTCCAAAGCCTTGCGGTCGTAGGTGTCGAGGGCGTAATCGGAGACGGCCTTTTCGATGTCCGGCATGGCCGCGTCGACCTTTTGCAGCAGGCTGGCCCGGCGTTCCATGCGGCCCTGGTTCACTTCCGAGCGCAGCGACAGGTCCACCGTGCTGACCTTGTCGTTGGGGTCCTGGAACATGTAGTAGGGGTCGTACGCGGCTCCAAGGAAACCGGCGGTGCCGCCCTTGCCGATGACGTTGGATTCCTGCAAGGGCCGGGGGAGCATAACGAACGGGAGCATCGGCTCCTTGGGCGGCATCAGGCGCGCGAGCTGGCTGCCCATGTGCGGGTAGTCGGCGCGGTTGGGCGGCTCGAGCTGGCCCGACGGGGAAACCTTGTCGGGCGTGTAGCCGGTCATCATTTGATAGATGGCGGCGGTGTGGTTGAAGAGGCCCGCCGGGGTGTAGCTGACGGAGCGGATGAGCGTCGTCTTATCAAGCACCTTGGCGAGATTGGGCATCACTTCGGTGACGTTGACGCCGGGGATCTTCGTGGGAAGAACCTTGAAGTCGCCGCGAATGTTGTCGGGGGCATCGGGCTTGGGGTCCCAGATGTCGAGGTGGCTGGGGCCGCCCTGGAGGAAGACGAAGATGAAGTTCTTCGCGCCGCCGAAGCCGTCGCGCTTCTTGCCGGCGGGGGCGTCCTGCCCGCGCGCCTCGGCGGTGAGCAACTGGCTGAGGCTCAGGCCCAGCAAGCCGGCCCCGCCGACGCGCATAAGTTCACGGCGGCTCATTCCATCACACGTTGCACCGGGACGACCTGGAATCGAAAGCATAGATGCGCTCCTAAATCCGAATTCCGAAATCAGAAATCCGAATCAAATCCAAAATCCCAATGACGAATGTCCAACCCCTGCGAAGGGACGAAGCTCTGAAATCCAAATTCGGATTTCGGATTTCGTCATTCGGATTTGATTCGGGGATTCGGATTTCGTCATTCGGATTTCACCGTTGCGTCAACTTAGCGATTGAATAAGAAAGCAGGGCTATTTAGCAGCGCCCAGCTCAGGTCCTGCGCGACTTCCAGCCGCTGGGGGCCGGTGCCCAAATCCACCCCGGCTACTTCCGCGTCGTTGGGCAGTCGGCTGAGAACCGCGAGGTAAATCTCTTCGATAACCTTGCGGTTGTCCTTTTCAGCGGCCACAAGCCTCGTGATCGAACTGTCCGCTGCATCCACCGCGTTGTTGATGATCGGGCCGTTTACCAAATTGAGGGCGTGGGCCAGGCTCACGTTGCTCGTCCGTTCGCACTCGCACGCGGTTTCGCGCTTGGGGCGGCCGAAGAGCTTGAGGAAGTCGTCATCGACCAGCCCGTCCGCCATGTAGACGCTGCGCATGCCGGCGGGAAGGCCCTGGGCCTCCTCGCGGGTGCCGGTGGCAATGGACACGGCGTCCCGCAACTGCTCGGCGGAAAGCCGCCGGGGGATCGCGTGGGAGAAGTTGATCTTGTCGTCCTCGTTCCACCGGTTGGGTTTAACGGAAAGTTGATACGTTCGCGATGCCACGATCGTCCGCATCATGTACTGCACGTCGAAATGATGGTCGATGAAATCCTGCGTCAGCGCATCCAGCAGTTCGGGATTGACGGGCGGGTTGGACGCGCGGATGTCATCCACGGGCTCAATGATCCCGCGGCCGTAGAAATAGCTCCACAAACGGTTGACGTAGGAGCGGGCGAAGAGGGGGTTTTTGTCGCTGGTGAGCCAGCTCGCGAAGGCTTCCTGGCGGGTGCGGGCGTGCTCGACGTCCGGCTCCTGGCCGTAGGGGACGAGGGCGGGCATGACCTTGCCGTTGCGGGGGTGCGTGACTTCGCCGCCGTTGTAGCTGGTGAAGACGACTTCCTCGCCGGGCCGCGCGCCGCCCTTGAAGGAGACGCGGGCGAAGAACGCGCCGAACTCGTAATACTGGTCCTGCGTCCAGCGCTCGAAGGGGTGGTCGTGGCACTTATTACAATTGAAGCGAACGCCCAGGAACGTCTGACTGACGTCCTCGGTGATCTTGCCGGTCTCGCGGAGAGTGCGGTAGTAGTTGACCGCCGGGTTGTTTCGCTCATTGCCCTGGGCGACGATCAGCTCGTGGACGAACTGGTCGTAAGGCTTGTTGGTCGCGACCGACTGGCGGATCCATTCGCGGAAGAGCCAAACGCCCTTGTCGCCCAGCGTCTTGGAATTGCACTGGAGCAGATCCGCCCAGCGGTTGGACCAGAACGCAACGTACTCGGGGCTGCCGATGAGCTGCTCGACGAGCTTGTGGCGCTTTTCCTGGCTGGGTGACTTGTCATCGGCAAACGCGCGGGCCTGGGCGGCGGTGGGGATGATGCCCGTCAGGTCGAGCGTCACACGCCGAAGAAATTCATCATCGCTGCATTCGTCGGACGCGAGTTCCTGCTGCTTGGCGACCTTGGCGTTGATGTGCTTGTCAATGTAGTTGTACTCGGGCATCGGCGCGAAGACGTACCCGCTGCGGTCGCCCATGACGGAGACATTCACCGCGCTGTAGTTGCCTTCGTAGCGAATGAGAATCGCCGCCTCGCCCCGCCGAAGGGCGGTGATGCGATTGCCGGTGATTTTTGCGACCTCGATGCTGTTGCTGCTGAGGATCGCCTCGCGCGTGACGTCGCGGGATGCGCCGTCGGGGTAATGGGCGATGACGGTGAGTTGCTGCGTGCGGCCGGGCAGATCGAGCTTCACGTCCGCCGGGAGCACTTCGAGCTTGTCGGGCCGCGCGTGGGAGGGATCGGGCTCGTAGTTGGCGCCTTCCTTGACCCATTGATAAATGAGTTGATACGGACGCGAGCCGGGGTGGAAGAGCGTCTTGCCCTCGTGCGGCACCGCGCCGGTGGGCTTGAGGAGCATAAGGCTCATCTCGGGCTTCACGCGGTTCACCCGCCGGCCTTGCAGTTCCTGCACCAGCACGGCGTAGTCGAATTCCGGGTCATACCCGCGGAGCGAAAGCTTGAAGCCGTTCTTCCCCTTGGCCGCCCCGTGGCAGGTCCCGGCGTTGCAGCCGACCTGCGCGAGCACGGGCTCCACGTCGCGGACGAACCGCACTTTCGCGTCGTCCGCCCCGGCGACTTTCACGGGAAGCTTGGCTTCCTTGCCCGCCGCGGTGACGCTGACAATTCCGTCGCCGACGCTCACGGGATAGACGTATCGGTCTTTGGAAATGGTGACGCAGGGGGATTCACTCTTGATCTCCGCGTCGTCGGTGAGATCAAACTTGCGGCCGTCGGCGCTGACGCCCCACACCAGCACCTGCCGGCCGTCGCGAATGTTGGAAAGCGTGAGGGACGCCGGCTCGAGTTGCAAAGTCTCGATTGCAGGCAGAGGCGGCTTCGCCGGGCCGGCATCCGCCATGTCGGCGTGCGATTTGGCGCACAGCGCCTGCCCCGCCGCGACCAGAACGACCGCGACCGCCCAGACGGCAACGAATCCGCGATAAGGCATGGCTCTTCCCAAGTGACCGTCCTCTTTAAGCGTTGCGCCGAGATTTCTACTTAAGTATCGGCCGCCAAAGCACTCTCACGATACGCGGAGCAGGTGCCCCGGATATGGGTCATTACGGTTTATTGTACCGGCAAGTTCCACAACGCGTTGTGTGGAAAGCGCCCAACCCCAGGCTGAAAGCGCCCAACCTTACATCGCCCCGATTCCTCATTTGAGCGGAATTTTCACGTCCACTCCCCGGCGATGGCCCTGGCCGTCTTCGTAGGCGACGACCGCGGGAAGCGAATCCGATGCGGGCGTCTGCCCGGGAAGCACCTCGAGCTTCATTGTAATGTGCGTGACCTGGTCCGCGGACTTTGCCGTGATCTCCTTGACGGACACAGCGTCGTCCGCACTAGGAAAGAATTCCACCCACCTCGGGGAATTCTTCCATCGCAAGGTTACAACAGCCGTGTGGGATTTGGAATCGAGCGTGGCATCAATTTTCGTAACGTCCTGACACTGATGGGCCAGCACGGGGATTAACGCGACCCAGGTCTTGAATAGTTCTTCGTTGGCGGACCGCGTGCCGTCGGCGACATCGAGCGACAGCGTGGTTTTGGCCTTGCCCGGAATGCAGGCGTCCTTGCAGCATAGCCAGGAGACGGACGCGCCGATTTCGATATCGCGGCCGATTGGAAGGTCTTTGGGCGTCGTAATCCGCGCGGTGAGCAGGACGCGGTCGCGATAGCCGTAGGCCACGGCGTTGTCGGGCTGGTTGAAGCGGGTGGGAATGGGGAAGGCGAGCGGCGAAGCCGAGAAGCCGGGCGGCAGCGTGAACTTAACCGACGGGGCGAGGCCCGCGTCGCCGGGGTTCGTCCAATAGACGTGCCACTCGGGCTCCATTTCGAGCAGTACGCCCACGGTGAACGGGTCGCCGGGCTTGATTGCCGAGACGTCGGCGAGCAGCGTCGCCTTGACCGGGGAAGCGGGCGGGGCGGCGAAAGTGGCTCCGGTACTGAGCAGAATACAGAAGGCGAAGAACGCGACCGCATATTTCATGGCTGCTCCCGGTGAAATTTCTGCCGCGCGGTTCGCGACTGAATCGCGCAATGGGAATGAAAAATGCATCAGGCCTCAAGCGCCATTTCGAGGCCGCGCGCGACAAGCTGCGCGCGGGTAAGCCCCGTTTTCTTAGCGAAGTCATCGGCGCGATCCAGCAGCCCCCGCTCGACACTCACCGAGATGACTTTCGCGCCCTTGCCGATCTGCGGTCGCCCGCCTCGATTCTTGGCACTGCGATGGATTTGTTTTTGGCGTGAAGTGAGCGGCCGGGAATTCCGCAACGCGACAAACGGTTCGTCAAACTGCTTGGTCGCTTCCCGAAGCTCCGCAGTCGTCATCCGGTCATAGGGCTTATGAGCTATTTTGCGAGTCGTCTTCATAATCACCTCCGTCGCCGAAATCGTCGTTTTTCAAGCTCGGTCAAGGGCCTGGCGTGAATCACATAAACGACTTCCGGCGGACTAAAGATGTAAATCGCCTGCATATATAATCCGTCAGCATCAGGGCCTTGAACCAGAAATCTCCCGTCCCCCATGTAGCGAGGCAAGCCGCGTGCGGGATGATTAACGAGATGCTGTGCCTGGGCCGGCTCGATGCCGTGCTCCCAGATGTGATTGGCATTCCATTCGTTCCAACGGAATTCATGCATTCCATGGATATTTCTATTACAAACCGTAGCAAAATAAAAGCGGGACCTATCAACGAACTCGCTTATGCGGCGGGCGATTCCTCGCGGTTACTGCCTCCGAAGTCTTGGCGACGTCGCGCCGCGCGAAATCGCGTAGCGCTCTCACCTCGGCGGTGGAAAGTTCGCGCACCTCGCCCGGCTTCAACCCGTCCAAGGTGAGGGGGCCCATCTTGATGCGGGTCAGGTCGCGGACTTTGTGGCCGATCTTCGCGAGCATCCGCCGGACGCCCCGGTTTTTGCCTTCGCGAATGGTGATGTCGATGATGCTCCGCTCGTGCAGCCGTTTTACGATCTTGATGTGACTACGGCCGGTCTTGAAGCCGACGCCGCTGTGCGGGTCCGCGAGCCACACGCCCTTTTCCAGTTCTTCGACGTCGGCGGGGCTGATCGAGCCGTCGACGATCGCGCGATAGACCTTGGGAATGCCGTAGCGCGGATGGGTCAGGCGGTTGGTCAGGTCCCCGTCGTTGGTGAGCAGCAGCAGGCCCTTGGACTCGGCATCCAGCTGGCCGACGGGATACACGCGCCCAGGGACGCCCGTCGGGAGCAGGTCGATCGCCCTGACCTGCGCGCCTTGCGCGAGGTTTGTGCTGTACACGCCCGAGGGCTTGTTGAGAAGGAAGTAGAGCCGCTGGCCCAGTGCCGACCCCCCTTCGCCGCGGGTATTTTCCGAGCCTCCGCCGCGCGGGCCGCGGAGACGGATGGGCTCGCCGTCAACGTGAACTTTGTCTTTTGCGGGATCGATGAGAATCGGCACGTCGGTTCGTACGTTTCCGTTCACGACAATGCGGCCCTGGCGGATCATCTCCTCGATATTCCGCCGGGATGCCACTCCGGCATTGCCGAGGATCTTCTGAATGCGCTCCTTCATAAAGGCATTGTACAGGGCAAAGGCGTCGCGAGCGAAATTCGGCAAAAAAAGGCCATTGCCGGGGCGTTAAGGCGGGTTGGTCGACCCCGGTACCCCAAAAACCCACTTCTCTCAAAATTACTTAGCATGCTAACCTTCCGCCGGCATCCCTGTCTATGTAAGTGTCCGGGAAACCGGTTGATGAAACAGACAGAACGGCTTTTTTACGAGGTGCTTTATGAATCTGCGTCACATTGCTTCTGCGGTTGCTGCCCTTGGTTTATCCGCCGCCGTACCGACTATCGCCAGCGCCGACCGCCGGCCCGAAGCGGGCACAAACAACCGCGCCGCGGCTGCGAACGTTGAACGTCGCGACGCCGGCCGGCAAGAAAGTCTCCAGCCCGTGAAGGTGAAACTTCGCGAGGTCGGCCATAACGACAATCGCAACGACCGCGATGACCGCCGGGTTCAGGACGAGCGCCGAGATCGGGACGACCATCGCGACGGCGACCAACGTCGTGATTGGGATCAGCATCGCGATCACGACGGCGTCTGGGGCGGGGTGAACGTCTACGTCCCCGCGCCTTACTACACGCCGGACTTTGACACGCCGATGAGCCTGCAAAGCGTGCCCCCGTTCGTGCTTGACACCGCGGCGCGTACCGAGCCGGGCCTGCGGATCGAGTCGGTCGATTACATCCGCCAGGGCGGAAACGTGTTCTACTCGATCCGCCTCGATCGCGGCCGCCAGGGTGATGTATTCGTGCGCGTGAGCGCGGACGGAACGTTGATCGGCATCCAGTAAAAGGCGACTGATCGCCCATCGTTCAAACGCCAAAGGCCAGCCGTGAACGGCTGGCCTTTGGCTTGGGCAAAATCGAATCGTATTCCGGCTAGGGAATTGGTCCGCGAAAGTAGGAACGTCCACTTCCCAGGCAGAAAAAAATGTCGACCTCACGAGTGTCGAATGCGTTCATCCTAACCCGAGGCTACCTTCGCTACTGCTGCCTTGGATCCTTATCCGAGGCCGCCTTGTCTTTCGGGTTCTTTTGATCGGCGGCGCGCTTGTCGCGGGCAGCGTCTTGCCTGGCTTTGGCGGCGGCTTCGGCGGCGAGGCGCTTCTCTCGAGCCGCGTCCTGGGCGGCGGCCTTCTGCTCCTGCTCCGCGGCGTGCTTTGCCGCAGCCGCGTCGCGCTCGGATACGTGCTTCTCGTGGGCATCGTCGTGGGCTTCCACATGGGCATCATGCTCGGCCCGGGCCTTGTCCTGGGCGGCCTTTTGCTCCGCGGCGTGCTTGTCCTCGATTGCCTTCTGTTCGGCGATGCGCTTTTCGCGGCTCGCGTTCTCCTCGTTAAGGCGCTTCTGCCGGGCGGCTTGCTCTTCGGCCATGCGCGTTTCGTGGGCGACGTCATGCTGTTCGACATGCACCGCATGGGCGGCGTCGTGGGCCGCCACGTCCGCATTGTGCTCATCGACGTGCGCCTGGTGAGCGACGTCATGTTGCTCGACGTGCGCCTGATGAGCCGCGTCCTGGGCGGCGACGTTGGCATAATGCTCGTTCACATGGGTCTGGTGCAGCGCATCGTGCTGATCGACGTGCTCCTGGTGCAGGGTGTTGTGCTCGTCCACGTGCGTCTGGTGCAGGGCATCATGCTCGGCGACGTGCTCTTCGTGGAGCGCTTCGTGCCGGGCAGCCTCGGGGTGATAGCGCTGCCAATCCTGATCGTGGCGGGTGCGAAGGTCGTCAAAGGAACTCGCCTGTTGCACGCGCACGTCGCTGACGCGCCGGCCGGAGGCCCGTTCGACTTCGTGGACGTCAACGCCGTGGCTCACGACGCGGTTGTTCACCACCGTAATATTGGTGATGTTGGTGGTGCGGTTGATGATCGTGACATTGCTTCGGGCGGGAACGAAATGTTCGCGCACGCGCGGCTCGTGGACGTAGCGCTCTTCGCAGAAGGTGTAGTGGTCGGGGGGAATATCGTCGTATTCGCGCGACCTTACTTCAATGACTTCCTCGCGCCGAGGGGGCAGGGGCGCCCAGCCGCAGTAACCGTCGCCCGATCGCCATGCGACCCACGCCGGTCCCCACGTGCGCGTGGGGGCCCAGACCCAGCCGTATTCGTCCGCGTATGCCCAGCGGCCATAGTGATAGGTCGCCCAGCCGAAGCGTTCCTCGCTCACCCACGTCCAGCCGTAGTGGCTATGGACCCAGTAGCCGCGGGTGTACGGCCGCCAATCCCGGTCAACGCCCGAGGGCTGCCAGCATTCGCCGTACGAGCCGACCGTTACCCAGCGGCCGTAAGGGGAAAGCTGCTCGTGGAACTCATGAACTTCGACCTCCGGCCCGGCGACGACTTCGGTCACCTGAACGGGCTCCTGCTCGACCACCACGCGGTCGCGGTTTTCCGGGGCCGGCTGATACACGGGGCGGTCATAGACGACGACGCGCTCGCGTTCGGCCGGCCGATAATTCCCGGAGGAGCACCCGGCCAGAAGTGCCGACGAAGCCGCGAGTGACAAAGATGTTTTCCAGCGCATATGTTTCCTCGGTTAACCGTGATGATGCAGTCTATGAGACACGCGGGCCGCCCGAAAGGTAAGGCGCGAGTATAACGCTGATTGCGATTTATAGCGGCACGATCCGCCGCGATTTCATCGCGACCATCACGTCTCAAGGGGAAAGAACTTCGGAGGCGATGCGACGGCTGCCGTGAGAGGCGGGTACGCGACACATCATTCAGGGCAGGTGGACGGCTTTGGGAAACGTGACCTCCAGCCAGACGCAACTGGATAGCGTCTTAATGACGGGGTTTTTCATCGCGGCAGGTAGGAGCACGGTGTCGCCGCGGGAGAAGCGGACGGGCTCTTTCAACCCGTCCACTTTCACTTGCGCTTCCCCTTCGAGCATCATCCAGATCACCGGCTCGTCGTAGGGGACTACTTCCTCGACGCCTTCGACGAATCGCACCTTTTCCATTTTGAAGAAGGGAGAAGTCACCAGGCGCGTGACGGTGGTAAAGAAACCCCCAACGTGGCTGCGAGTTTGTTGTGGCTCGGGCGCGCCGCTGAAATCGATGCACTGCATCGCCTGCTCCACGTGAAGCGTGCGGGGCTTGCCGGTGGCGGGTTCGACGCGATTGAAGTCGTATACGCGGAAGGTGGTGTCGCTGGGCGTCTGCACCTCCGCGGCCAATATGCCCGCGCCCAGCGCGTGAACGGTGCCGCTGGGAAGGTAAAAGCATTGGCCTACTTTTACGGCAATTGAAGTGAGATGTTCTTCCACCGTGCCCGAAGTAATGGCCGTACGGAAGCCATCGGCGCTGCTGCCGAGACGAAGGCCTTTAAACAGCCGAGCGCCCGGCGAATGCTCGACGACGTACCACGCCTCGGTCTTGAGATGCGATTCGGGATGCAGATCTGCGTACGCCTTGTCAGGATGGACCTGTACTGAGAGGTCTTCTCGCGCGTCGAGGAATTTGATGAGAAGGGGAAACTGGCCGTGCGGGCGGAC
>JAQGHP010000461.1 GCA_028288775.1 Phycisphaerales bacterium
GAACCCGCAGCTCTATGCGGGAGTCGTCGAGAAGCTTTTCGCGGCCGGTGCGAAGGACGTGTGGATGACGCCGGTGCAGATGAAGAAGGGCCGGCCGGGCGTGGTGCTCAGCGTGTTGTGTACTACCTCGGATGAACCAGCCCTCGCGGACTTGTTGCTGCGCGAGACGACGACACTGGGCGTCCGCGCCCACGCCGTGCATCACCGGCACGAGGCCCGGCGGGAGATGCGCGCGGTCCAGACGCCGTTCGGGAACGTGCAGACAAAGATTAAATGGCTCGGAAGCGAGGCGGCGGGGGGGATGCCCGAGTTCGACGACTGCCGGGCGCTTGCCGAGTCGGCCGGCGTGCCGGTCCGCCGGGTGTATGATGCCGCGACCGTCGCCACTCAGGCGCTGCTCGCCACGTTGCGCGATGGTTCCGACGGCAGGGGGGCCTGACGCTCGCGCCGGATGATCCGCAAACCGTTCGCCCGCCGCACGCCCGGCAGCGCGATCACTTCCATCGGCTCAAAACGTCTCTGTTCCCGCTGCCATCGTATGCGATTCTTCGCGAGTGCTTCGAGCGCCGACTCGTCTTCGAGAAAGATGATCTCGTCGTCCGTGATTTGCGTAGGGACGTGCAGGTTGCCCAATTCCAGCGCCAATGCCGCGGCGTCGCGCGGCGACTCGGGACGGGCGACGATCACGTCGCAAGGCAGCACGTTGATGACCAGCGCGCACGCATCGTCCTCATACAACACGTCGCCGTGTTGCAGGCGCTGATCGGGCGGGAGCAGCACGCGGACTTCCTTGCCGTTGCGCGATCGCTTCTTCAGCACGTGCCGGCATTCGTCCCAGGCGAGGTCAACGAAGTCCACGTCGCGTCGTTCCCACTGTGCCGGGGTTTCCCCGGCAGCATTGCGTAGTACCCGCTCACACCACATCCAACCTCCTGCCGGGAATTGCCAAAAGACCGAACCACCGGCGAACGGTTCGTGTCCGATCATCTCCCGGCGCTCGGGGTTTGGGACAGGGGAAATTTTTACCGATCTCATGGGCCTGCGTGCCCGCAACACGCGTTTTTGGCGTGAAAATGAGTGTCGCGGGAAGTTTTGTCACTGGCGAAGTTAAACGGGTTTTGGCGATGAAAGTAACGAGGGGGGAGACACGTCAACGGTGTGCGGAGAATGCCGGGCGCGCAACGGATTACAACGCCGGCCGAAAAGAATGGAAGCACGATGAAGAGATTGTCAGCCGTTTTGCTGGCGGCGGCTTTGGCCGCCGTGGTGGGGCTGGCCCTGCGGGGCTGGAGCACGCGAAAGTCACACAGCGCGCAAGCGCAGGCAATTGCCGTCCCGCAAGCCGTCCGCGCCGCGTCAACCGCTGCACACGTCAAACCCCGCTCCCCCGCGCCCGCGGCGGCGCAAGGGCCCAATTTCGAATCCTATAAAATATTGCTGGATCGCAGCATGTTCTCGGTCAGTCGTGCAGCGCCGGCCGCCGCATCGGCGTCGGCGGCTCCCGCCTCCGCCCCGGCGGATGCCGTGTTGTCGCTCAAGGGCATTTCCCAGGATGACGCCCGGTTTACCGCGTTCGTCGAAGATTCTGCCGCGGGGCGAATTCGCGAAGTGAAGGTGGGGGATGTGCTGGCCCGCGGGCGGATCAGCGCCATCAACCTTACCAGCGTCGAGTACGTGGCGGACGGCAAGACCGTGCGCGTGGCGGTGGGCCAGAGCCTCGGCGAGGGCGTGGCCGTCGTCGCGACGGACGATGCCGGCCCGCGGCCGGTCGCTTCATCCGCGGATGAGCAGCGCACCGTTATCGCCAACACCCACTAAGCGTCGGTGGCAAATCGCATCTTAAATCGCGACTTCGGGCAAGTCGCATTCGCGTCCGCTTGAAAATCGCTGCGGGGCATCTCTCGAATCGGCAAGGAAGAAACATGCGGCGATCCCGTTCACGCTCCGCGGTGCTGGCGCTGGCACTTGCCGCGGCATGCCCGACCCCGACCGCTCTGTGGAGCGCGCCCGCAACCCGGCCGCAGGAAGCCGCCACGCGCCCCGATGGTTTGACCGTCGGCGGTGAACCCACCTCGCTTCTCCCCGCGGCAACCCAGCCCGCAGCCACGCAAGCCGCCACGCAGCCGGCCGACCCGCCCGCCGAAAAAATCCGCCTCAATTTCCGCGACACGCCCGTGGACACCGTCCTCGAGCACCTATCGCAATCCGCGGGATTTATCGTGGTGCGCGAAGCGCCGGTGCAGGGGCGGATCACGGTGCTGAGCCTCCAGCCCATTACCCCCGCCGAGACCGTGGCAATGCTCGATGCCGTGCTCCGCGGCAATGGACTGGCCGCCATCCAGGTCGGCCGCACGCTGCGGATCGTGGCCCGCGAGAAGGCGAAGAAGGGGAACCTCCCCGTCCACTTCGGCAACGACCCGGCGGCAGTCGAATCCAGCGAAGAACTCATCACGCAGGTCATCCCGCTGCACAACGTCGACGCCGTCAAGCTGCGGCAGGACCTCACGCCGCTCATCGGCACCGAGGCCGACGTCGCGGCCAACGCCGGGGCGAACGCCATCGTGATGACCGATTCCTCCGCCAACGTGAAGCGGATCGTGCAGATCATCAGCATCCTCGACCGGCGCGAGGGGACGACTTCCGAGGTGAAGATCATCGCACTGAAGAACGCCAGCGCCCCCGCGGCGGCGCGGCTGGTACTTTCGATTTTCCGTGTCGAGGAGCCCAAGCCCCAGCAGGGTCAGCCCCCGCCCCCGCGCCCGCAGCACGAAGGCAGATTGCTGGGCACGGGAGTCGACCAGGCGCTCAACGGCGGAAAGGTGACGGCCGGGGCGGACGAACGCACCAACAGCGTCGTCGTCGCGGCGCCCGCCGAAACGCTCAAGGCCATCGAGGCCATGCTCAAGGAGATCGACGAAAACCCCGCGACCGCGGCTACGCCCGGCATCAAATCGTTTCACCTGAAGTCGGCCGACGCCGCGGCGGTGGCGAAGGCGCTGACGGCGGTCTTCGCGCCCGAGGCGGGCGCGGGGGACAAATCGCACCAGGCCTCCACCGAGGAGCCCCTGCACGCGCGGGTCACCATCGTTCCCGAGGAGCGCACCAACACCCTCATCATCACCGCGCCGCCCGCCGCCATGGTGATCGTCGAATCCCTGGTCAAGGACCTTGAAGGCAACCCGGGGGTCGATTCCACCGTCCGCACGTTCCGCCTCGAGTACGCCGACGCGAGCGTCACAGCCAAGGCGCTGGCGTCCATTTTCCTCGACCCGGCCACAGGGCAGTCGCGGCTGCGTACGGGCGGGCGGGAGAAGGTCAGCGCCACCGCCGACGAACGCACCAATTCGGTGATCGTCACCGCGCCGCCCGAGGCGATGAGCCTCGTGGAAAAGACCATCAAAGCCGGGAGTTACAGCTTACTACAATTGGGATCAGGTGAATGCCGGATTGACTTCGTCCG
>JAQGHP010000500.1 GCA_028288775.1 Phycisphaerales bacterium
CTGGCGGCATTTACGAGCAATCCCTCGTCCGCCAGCAGCCCGGCAAGGCCCAGCAGCCCCATTCCGCCGCCCGCCCGGCGGAGCCAGTCGCGGCGGGTCACCAACCTGTCCCGATTACCGTAGAACATGGGCAAATCCTATTCGACGTAGACGAACTCGTTCGCGCTCATCAGCGCCTGGCAAAAATCGGCAAGAGCCGCCGGCCGTGTGTCGGAACGCCCGGCGTCCTGGTAGCTGCTGGCCTGACGTTCGATGAACGCCGTGCTCACTTCCGCTTCCGTCTTTGTCGGTGCGCGACCGAAGGCAATGCGGTACGCCTGCCCGACCGAATCTGCGACGGAATCGGCCTTAATCCGCCCGGCGAAACCGTCCGCGTATTGCCGGGCTTGTGGGCTGTTCATGAACAGCAGCGCCTGCGGGGCGACGGTCGTCGTAGGTCGGCCGCCGATGCTGTTCAGTGGCTCGGGCCAGTCCAGCACCATCAGCATCGGAATGAGCTGGCTCCGCTTCACGGTGAAATAGATGCTGCGCCGGCGCATGTTTTGGTCGAGCGTGCCCGGGCCGAACATCGTCTCGTCGAGGAGGCCGGAGACGGCGAGCACCGAGTCGCGGATCGGCTCGGCCTCCAGCCGGCGCGGCTCCCAGCGCCACAGGTATGTGTCGTGCGGGTCGATCGCGGCCCGCTCCGGGCTGGCCTGCGCGCCTTGCATGTAGACGGCGCTGGTCATGACGAGCTTGTGCAGCCGCTTGAGCTGCCAGCCGTGCTCGATGAGGTCGGACGCCAGCCAGTCCAGCAATTCGGGGTTGGTCGGCCGCTCGCCCTGCGCGCCAAAGTCGTTGGGCGTCGAGACGATTCCGCGGCCCATGTGATGCTGCCAGACGCGGTTGACGATCACCCGCGCGAGCAATTGCCCCGCGCCGTTGTCGGTGTCCGTGAGCCACCGCGCGAGCGCCGCCCGACGGAAGCTGGTGCCCCGCCCCGCGGGGGGCGGCGACTGCCATGCCGATTCATCCTTCCCGCCGCGCATGAGGACGTGCAAGAATGAAGGCGTCACCGGCTCGACCTTGTTGTTCGCGTCGCCCCGTTTGAGCAAATACACCTGCGGGTAGAAATGCGGGTAGCCGCGGCCGTCGGCGAAGTTCGTCACGGGCGGCAGACCCTCGCTCGTCACCTGCACTTTCGCGAGCTTCTTCGCGGGGCCTCTTGCTTCGATATCCGCCAGCTCACGTTTGAGGTTTATATATTCGGGCAACGTCGATGCGAACCATGAACGGGCGATGTCCCGCTGCGGATCGGGAAGCAACTCGCCCGCGATCAAACGCTTGAGGGCATCGCCAACCGCCACGTCCGGCCCGGGCGGAGACTTCAAATCGTTCGCCTCGGGCGTGCTCGTGACCGACAACCGCGGGCGGCCGATCAGATGCTGCGCGCTCGCGTGCTCGAAACGGAGCGTGATGGTGAGCAGAGTTCCGCCAGGCGAGCCAATGGGCTTATCGAAGCGGAAGATTGCCGCCTGATCTTTTCCGATGCCGCCCAGATCCACGGCCCAGCCGGTCTCGGGCTTTCCGTCGAACGACGAGGCAACCGACAGGTCCCCCTTGTTTTGCTCGTGGGTCGCGATCGCGGAGGCGATTTTCACCGGCACGGGCGGCGACGATCCGTCCGCCGGGCCGGCTTGGATTTCAATTTCGCTCAATGCGAAGTTGCCGTTAGGTCCAGCGCCCGGGCCATTGTGCGGCAGGCTCTTGTCGGTCAGCGCCTCCAGCCGCAACGCGGCGATCTCCGGCACGCTCGTGCGGGCGACAAGCGTGTACGTCTCCTTGGCCGGCGGCGTACCGGTCTTCAACAGCGACCCGTCCGATTGCTTTACCAGCGTCGTCCCGTGCGCGGTCTTCACTTCCTGGAAATCCAGGACGGACCAGACGGTTGCAAGAGCCTCTGGGTTCTGCTTGTTCTGCGCGACGAACGCGTCGAACTTTGCGGGAAGCTGTTCGTGCTCGAACGCATGAAGCTTCTCGCGTGCCGCGTCGCGCTTCTGCGCCCATTCGCTTTTCGCTTTTTCCCGCTCGGCGGGCGTGCTCTTATCGAGATCCACGTCGCTACGGATTGCCGTCGCGAAGGTCGCGGCCATGCGGTAATAATCAGCCGTGGGGATCGGGTCGAACTTGTGGTCGTGGCAGCGGGCGCAGCCGACGGTCAGGCCGAGCATCGCGGTGCCGACGGTGGAGACCATGTCGTCGAGTTGGTTGTAGCGGGTGGACTCGAACTCCTTCTCGGTGATCTGCGTGGGGAAGACGCCCGCGGTAAGAAATCCCGTGGCGGCCATCGCCTGCCAGTCATCCGGCGCCAGCTCGTCCCCCGCGATCTGCCACTGCGCGAAACGGTCGAAGGGCATGTCCTCGTTAAACGCGCGAATCACAAAATCGCGGTACTGATACGCGGCGGGTCTGTCGGAATCGTGCTCGAACCCGTCCGACTCGGCGAACCGCGCCACGTCCAGCCAATGCCGTGCCCAGCGCTCGCCGTAGCGCGGGCTGGCGAGCAGGCGGTCGAGCAGCTTTTCGTAGGCGTCAGGGGACGGGTCGGCGACAAACGCGGCGACTTCCTGCGGCGTCGGCGGAACGCCCAACAGATCGAAGTACGCCCGCCGGATCAGCTTCTCCCGCGGGGCGATGGGATTGGGCGACAGGCCCTTCTCCTCCATTTTGGCGAGCACGAACCGGTCGATTGGCGTGCGAGACCATTGCCCGTCTTTCGTCGCGGGCGGCTGCGGATGCGCCAACGGCTGGAACGACCAGAATTTCCGCCCGGCCTCGGCGCTGGCCGATTGCCCGGGCGTACTTTCCGCCAAAGCCGCCGCCGCCAGCGCGAGGGCGGAGGCGAACAACATTACGCGAGGTCCCTGCATATCCGTTTGATCCTTTGCCGCCTTGCGAACTCTACCCTACTCTACCCCCAACTCGTACGGCCGTGGTGATCGTGCGGCCGACCCCTCGCCTCAAATATTTTCTGTCCCCGAGCCCGCCGACACGGAGGACGGCACCCCGATTGCGACCATAGGTCATCTGGTTCGAGTGATTACGAAGGTCTTCCGAAAGGCAGCGCCGGAACATGGAACAGCAGCCCTCCAAGCCCGCGGACGCATCGCGAGACAAGGTCCCGAACGCTCTGGTGGACCAGCTCCATGACGCCAATGCCCACTTCCACGCTGCGAAAAAGGACATGGAAGCGGCCATGGACGATGCGGAATACGACCACACGGGCCGCGTCGAGGCGAACACCGACAAGGTGAAGGACGCCGAGCGCGAAGTCGAAGACGTCACCCAAAAGATCCACAAGGCCACCGGCTGGCCTTCCTCCGTCAAACCCCCCACTTGAGTCCGGCGTCCTCGGCGGCGCCCTGCGCCAACGCCGAAGCGTCCAAACCCGATCGCCCTTTGGCGATCGCCGAAATGTACCGGTCGCACAAGATGTCCAGATACGGCATCGGCGCGTGCGTGGACGTTGCGGTCTGTCGCGCCAATAACATGTCCTTTAGCGCCAGTGGGAGCGCGAAGCCGACGTTCTCGAAATCCGCGTTAATGACTCGGGCGGCGTAGCCGGTGTAGACCGGGCAGTTGAAGAGCGTCTGCGTGAGCATTTTCAGCAAGGACTCGCGCGGGATGCCGTTCTTCTCGGCCAAGGCCGATGCCTCGGCCATCGCCTCGGTGGCGGCGGTGAGCATGAAGTTCCCCGCGAGCTTCACAACATTGGCGCTGCCGACTTTCGCGCCAAAGTCGAACACGCCCTGGCCCACCACGTCGAGCACCGGCTTCACGCGCTGTTTGGGCGCTTGCGGGCCGGACGTACAGACCCACAGTTTGCCCGCCGCGGCGGCTTCGGGGCGACCGAATACCGGGGCGGCCACTACCGCCACCCCGTGCCGCGCGAACCGCTCATCGAGCTTGGCGTTGGTTTCGGGCGAAACCGTGCTCATCGAGATATGCACCCCGCCGGGCCCGAGCGCCTTGGCAAGTTGGTCCGTTGCGACGGATTCGACGGCGGCGTCGTCGGCTAGCATGGTGATGACGATCGCGCCGGGCGTCGCCACTTCCTCGGACGATTTCACGAGTGTCGCGCCTTCTTGGACGAGGGTTTTGGCTTTGTCGGGCGAGCGGTTGTACACGCGCAGCGGAAAGCCCTTCGCGAGAAGGTTGCGGGCAATGGGCAGGCCCATGTGACCCAGGCCGATAAATCCGATGGGTTCAGGCATGGTTTCATTCAACGATATGTCTCGCCCATTTGCCATAGCAAAAATGCCCACTCATCAGCCCGTTCCTCCTGGCGCTGCTTGCGGGTGGAGCCGATGCCGTGGCCCGCGTCGTAATCGACGCGGAAGAGCACGGGCTTGCCGCTGGCGGTCGCGGCTTGAAGGCGGGCGGTCATCTTCGCCGATTCCCACGGCTCGACGCGCGGGTCGTTGATGCCGTGCGTAAGCAGAACGGCAGGGTACTTTTCTCCGTCCTTGACGTGCGCGTAGGCGCTCATTGCGAACAGACCGTCGAACCCTTCGCGGGTTTTAACCGTGCCGAATTCCTGGATGTTCGGGACGCCGTTGGCGGTCGTCTCCATGCGCAGCGCGTCGGAAAGCCCGACGTTGATGATCGCCGCGGCGAAGAGGTCGGGGCGCTCGGTGATCGAGCGGCCGATCAAGACGCCGCCGGCGCTTCCCCCCTCCCCGGCGAGCTTTGCGGGCGACGTGTAGCCGGCTTTGACGAGGTACTCGCAGCACGCGATGAAATCCTTCCAGGTGTTGGGCTTGGTGGATTTCCGGCCGGCGAGGTGCCATTCCTTGCCGAAGTCGCCTCCGCCGCGAACGTGGGCGAATGCGAGCACGCCGCCCCGTTCGAGCCAGGCGAGATGGGCCGGATCGAAGTGGGCGGACATGCTCATCCCATACGCGCCGTACCCGTCGACGAGCGTCGGGTGCGATCCGTCGAGCTTGATGCCGGATTTGTAAAGGATCGACAGCGGCACGCGCGCGCCGTCATGGCTGACGACCTGTACTTCCGCGACTTCGTACCCGGGCACGTCGTCGAACTTGCCCGGCGGGCGCAGGTCGGTTTCGGTGAGGGCGCGTTTGGCGGGGTCGAAGGAATAGATCTTTCCGCCGCGGGTCCATGAGGCGGTGCCGACCAGCGCGCCGTCGATCTCCGGATTGGTTGCAAACGGGTATCCCGACGCGGCCCCGGCGGGTAGCTCGATCGTTTCAAGCTTCGCCCCGGCCGCGAAAGGCAGGCGCGCCGCTTTGAACGCCCCGCCCTCCAGCAGCGCACAATAGGTGGCATCCTTCGCGATTGCGATCGACTTGATCACTGCCGTCCCCATCGGGATAACCGTCGGGGCGGCGGAAAAGCCTGGTTCCGCGAGCGAAGTGCGCACGACCTTGTAGCGCGGAGAGTCTTTGGCGGTCAGGAGGTAAATCTCGCCGCCGTGGACGGCGTATCCCTCTACCTCGTCGGCCACGTCGCAGATCATTTTCCACGGGACGTGCTTTTGCGTGAGCGATTCGACCGCGGCTGCGTAAAGCGTGAGTTCGTTGGTGTCGCCATGCTTGATCTGGCCGATGGCGAATGCGGAGCCGGGGGAGACCGCGACCGCGGGGAAATCCACGGCGCTCATGGGCGTCGTGGGCGAGACTTCCATCGAGAAGATCTTGGCATCCTGCTCGGGATCAGCGCCCAAGTGGTGCAGGCAGGCGTAGGTGCGTTGATAGCTTTCCGTTTCGGCTGCATCCGCCGGAAGCTTGCGACGCCGGCTGTAGACGAAGGACTGGCCATCGGGCAGCCAGCAGGGCTCGAGGTAGGCCTCCTCCATGCGGTCGATCGTGTCGGGCAGATTTTTTCCGGAGGTGGAATCGAGCACGTGCAGAACGGTTTGCTCCGACCCTGCCGCGGCAAGGCCGTAGGCGACGTACCGCCCGTCCGGCGAAGGCCGGACGAAGGCCAGTGAGAAGTGCTTGCCGTCTGCGGTGTGCAAAAGCTCCGGGTCCACGAGCAGGCGCTCGTGGCCGCTCTTCGCGTCGCGGAAATAGAGCTTGTCGAGATTCTCGGTGGAGAGGCGTTTGAGATAGTGCAGATCGCCGTTAGGCCATCGGCGGACGACACTAAGCCGATACGGCGCGCCTTCGTCCAGCTCGCGAATACGTTCGAGCAACGCGTCGCGCCCGGGAATCGCCGACAAAACGCGGTGGGCGTACTCCGCCTGCCCTTTCACCCACGCCTTCACCTCTGGGTCGGAAAGGTTTTCAAAGTAGCGGTACGGGTCGGTGACCTTCGAGCCAAAGTATTCATCAACGACCGGCCGAGGCTGCGCAACCGGCGGCCCGTCCGCCGCGGATACCGGGGCCGCCGCCACATTGCCAAGAATTACAGCCATTGAGACCCCGAGTAAATGCTTCATTGTTTCCTTCGTTGGCCACATCGGTCGCGCATCGTGCCGGCGAAGTTTACCTGCCGACGGGGCCAAGTAAAAAGCATCGTCAGCGGTCTTCCTGGTGGGGCGGACATTCTTGTCCGTCTTTCCACGGTGGGGTGGGCATTCTTGTCTGTCTTGCGAGATGGGGTGGACATTTCTGCCTGTCTATGAGGTGGGGCAGACATTCTTGTCTGTCTGAATGGTGGGGTGGGCATTCTTGTCTGTCGCGAGTCCGCGAG
Source organism: Phycisphaerales bacterium (assembly GCA_028288775.1). GTDB lineage: Bacteria > Planctomycetota > Phycisphaerae > Tepidisphaerales > Tepidisphaeraceae > RYN-428. Next base: position 6,697 of record JAQGHP010000500.1, read on the forward strand.
CGGGGGCATTCCTGCCCCCCGAGCGGACTCGCAAGAGTCTCGGGCCGGCTCGGGAGGGCAGGAATGCCCTCCACTCCCCGACCCGATGACAGACAAGAATGTCTGTCCCACCAAAGAGGAACGCCTTCGAATTTCCCACCCGAGATAGATGGGAATGTTTGCCCCACCAGGAAGACCACTCACGCCCTCAGAGAAAAAATCTGAAATTTGTTCTTGCAATTAAGACGCCATGTCTTAGGATGCAGTCGGGTTGACTTGGAACGGCAGGATTATGTCACGCGAACCGCAGGACGTCACTGAAGCTGAGCTGGGTCTGATGCAGACCCTATGGGACCGCGGGCGCAGCAGCACCCGGCAGATCACGGATCTGCTCTATCCCGGCGGCGGGCAGGCACAGTATGCCACCGTGCAAAAACTGCTCGAACGGCTGGAGGGCAAGGGGTTCATCCGCCGGGACCGTACGCTTTTCGTTCACACGTTCGTTGCCGCGGTGGAACGGGACGAACTGATCGGCCGCAGGATCCGCGGGCTGGCCGACAAGCTTTGCGGCGGATCGCTCGTGCCAATCCTCACGCATTTGGCCCGTAACCCGACCCTCTCCGAATCCGAACGCAAGGCCCTTCGCGAACTGATCGATGAACCCGATGAACCCGCACGGCGGCCGCCCAAGCGCACCCGCGGGCGAAAGGGGTGAATTGTGCAAAGCCTTTCGATACTCGCCGGATTTTTGGCAGCCGGTTTAAGAAACCTCGGCGGACCGATGCACGGCGCGATGGAGACTGCGTATCGCGCGGGTAGCTCACTGCAGGCCCTTCCCGGTCCGGGCGGACACGTCTTGCGGATCGCGGTGAGTAATGCGGTCGTCGCGGGAATCGCAGCGCCGGCCGTGTGGGGGTTTGGTCGATTGGCACGACGGCCCGCGCTGATGCATGCCCTGTGGCTGGTCGTGCTACTGAAACTCATGACGCCGCCGCTGTGGACCATTCCCGTGCGGGCGCTGCCCGCGAAGCAGACTTCGGCGCCGACTTCGGAGGTTGTGCCCCCGGTGCGTGAGATTCCGCTCGCCGTTTCGCGCGCGCCGCACGATGCGCCGATTCTGCAAAGCGACCTGGTCGCACCAGTCGGGGCAGATGAGACCTACGCGTCGCCATCGCCGCAATGGACTGCCGCGATGCTTCCGCGTTCTAAGAGCCCCGCCGTTGTTCCTGCCGTCAGGCTCCCCGCGGGTACAGCTTTCGCGAACGACCACATGCCGTGGCGATGGCTTTGGCCGATCGTTGCCGGCGTGTGGGTAGCCGGATCGTTGCTGTGTTTAGGCGTGACGGCACTTCGCATCGCGAAGTTCCACAAGGTGCTTCGGTTTGCCGTACGTGCGCCGCTCGCGCTTCAGCAGCAGGCGCGTGCGCTGGCCGGGCGGCTGGGCCTGGGGAAATGTCCGGAGGTCTGGCTCATTCCCGGCGCGATGTGCCCGATGCTCTGGGCGGGCGGTGCGCGGGCGCGGGTGCTCGTGCCCTGGGGGTTGTGGGGAGTTCTTGACGACGCGCAGCGCGACACGTTGCTGCTCCATGAGCTGGCGCACCTCCGTCGCCGTGACCATTGGGTGCGGTGGCTGGAACTTGCGGCCACGGTGCTCTACTGGTGGCACCCGGCGTGTTGGTGGGCCCGCCGGGGATTACGCGAGGCGGAGGAGCAGTGCTGCGATGCGTGGGTGCTCTGGGCGCGGCCGGGCGCGTTCCGGTCGTACGCCACGGCGCTACTGACGACAGTGGATTTCGTCTCCGTCCGACAGCCTGTGCCTGCGTTGGCCAGCGGGATGGGGCAGTTTCATCTCCTGAAGGCGAGGTTGACCATGTTGAAGAAAGGCGATGTTTCGCGGGCGTTGACGTGGGGCGGACTCTCGGCCGCGTGCGGAGTGGGGGCGATTCTCCTGTCGATCGCGCCGACGCTGGCGCAATCCGCGCCCGAGGTGCCAGGGACCGGGTCGCAGACTGCGCCGGTGGCTCCGGAAGCCGGACCGACGCAGACGGCCCAGGAGCAGAACGGCCCGACGGCGGAGCCCGTTCAACTTACTCCCCCCGTCGAGTCGCAGAAGACCGCCCCGGCCGCACTTCCGACGCCGGCGGCAAGTCCGCCGGCCCAGGCGGAAGTTGCGCCAGGGTCGGCGCAGCCGCCCGCAACGCCCCCGGCCGCGGAGGTTGGCAACGCGCCACCGGCACCCGAGGCGGCACCGGGGATCGCCCGCGTGCGGGACATGCAGTTCCGCGCGGAAATGCAGGCAGTCCAGGCGCGAAACATGGCACAAAACGACGAGGTCGCAAAGCTGCGACAGCAGGTCGAAGCGCTGAGCCTCCGGCTCGACGAGGCCAATCGCCAGCTCCAGCAGGCTCAGGCCCGGACCGACAGAAACGCCGATCCCAACAGCCCGAATCCAGTTGATCCCCATGCCCAAAATAAGGTGGGCATTCGTTGGTCGACCGTCCCGGCCGAAGTGGACCGCAATGGCCAGCCCGCCATCGGGAACCACAACGCACCGCCGACTATCGATGACCGTGAACGTCGTTTGGACAATCTCGAACGAACGCTCTCGTCCCTGCTGGACGAAGTTCGCTCGATGCGGCAAAGCGCCCCTGCTCCCGCCGCAACTCCTCCCGCCGGCCTGCCCATGCCGGGGCAGGTGCGATGAGAAGGATGAAAGTCAACGGCACGGCGTCCGCGCTCGCGCGGACGCCGTGCGCTCGTTTGGCCTACTCCGCACTGGTCATTGGCGGCTCACGTATGGGGGCAGGGTGCTGTGTAGCATGCTTGTAACAGCGTTATCAAGACGGCCGGGGCTATTCCGCGCGTCGTATGGGAGCATTGTTCGGCGCGGGAAAAAATCCGTGGCCTCCCATTCGTCTTAGACGCGAAAGCCTTTGACCAATTCCACGAACATCCGCATCCCCACGGCCAGAGCTGCGTCGGTGAAATCATAGCGGTCGCTGTGCAGGCTGGGGTAGGTTTGCTTGTCGGGCGGCTCTACGCCGACGAGGAAGAAGCAGCCGGGGATTTTTTCGAGGTAATAGGCGAAGTCTTCGCCGCCCATGGAGGGGCGGGAGACGGGGAGGAAATGCTCGGGCCCCAGCAATGTCCTGGCGATGCCTGCGACGTACTCGGACATCTGCGGGTCGTTGACCGTCGGCGGGTAGCCTTCGGTCCAATCGAAGCGGAATGCGCAGTTGTTGGCCGCGGCGATGCCGCCGCAGCGGCGCTCGATCCCCTCGCGGATCTGCCTGCGGGCGGCGGAGTGGAGTGTGCGGGCGGTGCCTTCGATCGTCGCGGTGTCGGGGATGACGTTGGTGGCGGTGCCGCTGTGAATGGTGCCGACCGTGACGACTGCCGAGTCCGTCGGGTCGAACTCCCGGCTGACGAATTGCTGCAAATTCAGCACGGCTTCGCACGCAGTAACGATCGGGTCGATGCCCATGTGCGGGTACGCGCCGTGGCATCCGCGGCCGGTAAAGGTGGCGGCGAAGACATCCGTCGCCGCCAGCAGCGTGCCGGGCTTGGTGGCGACGGTGCCGACCTTAAGGCCGGGCCAGCCGTGCAGTCCGAAGATCGCGCTGACCTTCGGTCCGAGCGTCCCGTCCAACACTCCCGCGTCCACCAGCCGCTCGGCCCCCCCGCCGCCCTCTTCGGCGGGTTGCCAGAGGAATTTCACACAGACGGGCAACTCATTCGCCATGGATTTCAGCAGGCCCGCCGTGCCGAGCAAGGTGGCGGTATGGCCGTCGTGCCCGCAGGCGTGCATGCGGCCGGTATGCGTGCTGGCGTAGGGCAAACCAGTCCGCTCAAGGATCGGCAGCGCGTCGATGTCGGCGCGGAGCGCGACGCAGGGCTTGCGCAGGTCGCCGATCCAGGCGATGGTCGCAGTCGGTGCATCGGGGACGCCATCCACGTGATCGATGCCCAGGGCGTCGAGCTCGCCGCGGATAGCCTCAGCGGTTTTAAATTCTTCGTAGCCCAGTTCAGGGATTTGATGCAGCCGATGCCGCAGTGCGGCGACGCGCGGGAGGGCCTGGTCGATGGAGGATTGGATGGAGGATTGCACGCTCATTTCGTCTATCAAGCTACGTCCGGCCACGGATTCCGGCAAGCACAGCCGCGGGACGGGTGGGAAATGACAGTTCGATCGCATGTGGGATATGAGATTTCAAATCTGGGATTTCAGATCTCCGATTTGCGATCTGAAATTCCAGATTTGAGATTTGAAATATAAGATTCCCGTATCTACACCTTCCCCGGCCGATCCGCCACGCCCACGGCCATCGCGTACAGCGGCTCCCAACCCGTTTCGGCAATATCAAGAAACGCGCGAACGGCCTCGTCGTAAAACGCGCCGATTCCGCAGCCCCCGGCTCCCAGGGCAGTAGACGCGAGGTGAAGACGCTGGCCGACCAGGCCGGCTTCGAGGTGGGCGAGGCGGTAGGCGTCGGGGCCGGCACCGGCGAGGAGGGTGCGGAGGTCGGCCGTCAGAAAGCAGAGGGCGGAGGCGTTGCCACACATCGGTTGCTCGACGCAGAGGTAGGCCGCGTCGGAACGGAAATCCCCGCGCCGCAGCATGGCCCAGCGGTCGGTCCGCGGGTCGTAGTACCATAACCCCGCTTCCATCCCGGCGACCGCGTTGACGATCCAATACGGCCGCAATAGCGCGGTGTGTGGGCCGTCGGGCGACATTGGGGAAACGCTGCCGCCGCGGAACGCGAGGCGGTTGATCAGCAGGAACTGCTCCCGCGAGAGGGCGTGGCGGCCGAACGAGCGCATGGTGCGGCGCGACAGGAGAACCTGCCGGGCCGGCGGGCCCACGGGCGGCTGCTCGGATGACGTAAGCTCGGTCGTGAGAAGGTCGTCGGGGACGGGCGAGAGTTCCGTAAGCGGCGGCCGCACTTCGCGCAGCGGCATGCCGGGCGCGACGCAGTCGTTGTGCGTGGCTAGGATCGAGCCGTACGGAACGTGTTGCGCCGACAGTGGCTGCCGCGGGATCGGCGGCAGCACGTCGCGCGTCACCGGCGCGCGGGATTCGGGCGCGGGCAACGTGGCGTGATCCGCCCACACCACCATCGTCTGCACGGCTTCCGCCGACCCGAAGTCGGCATTGGCCGGCACACCGATCAGCTCGCGCATGGTGTTGTCGTTGGACTGGAGGCGGGGCATCGTCTGGATGCCCAGCGCGTTGGCGGCGGCGACGAGATTCTGCACCAGATGCCCCGCGTCGAGCAGCGCCATGCGGTAGCCGCGTTGGCGGTAGCGCCAGGCCGAGCGCCAGAAAATCGTCGACACCAGCAGGGCCGCGGGGACGGATTTCAGGAAATTGAGATCGGGCCGCCCGCGCTTGATCTGCGCCAGGGCGACGCCCCCTTCGCGCAGCTTGCGCAGCGAAAATTCCTTCACGCTGTAGTGATAGAGCCCCGGCTCAAGCCCCTCGATCCCGAACGCGGCCACGTAAATTTCGAAAGGGTAAAGCCCCCCGCTGCTCGGGCACGTACGCGGCGGGACGACCGCCGGGTTGGACGGCCGCTGCACCAGCCCGTTGGCGAAATAGAGCCATGTCGCAAGCGTCTTGAGATTCTGCGGCGGCTGGAGCTGGCTTTCGGGCACCGCCCCGATCCCCTCCGACAGAATCGACAACATGGGGACCGCGGCGTCAAGAAGATGCGTCGGCAGGGCCACGCGCGGCGCGTCCCCGAATCGCCGATAGGTGTCGGGCTTGGTCGCCTGGTCCAGCACCGGCGGGTTGGCGCGGACTGATTCCGGGCTCAACTTGCTCGCCCGGTGGTAATCCATTACCCGTGCGACCCGATCGAGGATTTCTCGGGGCAGCTGTTGGGGGAGCATAAATTTGGCCGGCACTCGGAGCGGGGAGTTGGAAAAGCCGGCGGGAGGCGTCCGCCGATCTTTCGACCTTACCCTGGCTTCCTGCCGCTGGCTCCTGGATTCCGTTCCATGTGCCATACTAGCCCTTGTCCACTTCCCTGTGGTTTTAGAATAACTGGTCCAGCACGTTTTCCATCGGCATCTGCACGCAGGTAAAGATCGGCGTGTCGCGCTGCGTGTATTTGCTGCTCTGGGTTTCGCGGAGTTCCATGACGAGGTCGAGGAAATCCTTGGGCTCGAAGCTTTCGAACGCGACCACGAAATCCTGGACGTCGAGCCCGAAGCTGTACGTCGTGTTGAGCTTCACGCTCGGGTACTTGTTGCCGACCTTAATGTGGCCGTCCATGATCTCCTGCCGCTCGGGCAGCGAAAGCAGGTACCAGTCGCGCGTTTTGACGAAAGGGTAGACGAACAGGT